>JABRWC010000096.1:0-15526 GCA_039961675.1 Phycisphaerae bacterium | reverse complement strand
GTTCGCGGGGATGGACGAATCGCCGGGGCAACTGGTGATCTGGAAAGGGCGGCGGTATAAGGAGTACCGCGGCATGGGCTCGTTGGGCGCGATGAGCGCGGGCAGCGCCGAGCGCTACGGACAGCTCGCGAGCCAGCCCAAGAAAATGGTCCCGGAAGGGGTGGAGGCCCGCGTGCCGTATCGCGGTCCGCTGGGCGAGTACGTCTTCCAGCTCATCGGCGGCCTGCGGCAGGGAATGGGGTACTGCGGGGCGCGGAACATGGACGAACTGCGGCGGAATGGCCGTTTTGTGCGGGTGACGCACGCGGGCGTGGTCGAGTCGCACCCGCACGACGTGTCGATCACGAAGGAACCGACGAACTATGCCGTCGAATTCAGCACGGATGAATGAGGTCGCGGCGTACGGCTACCGCGTGGCGCTGGCGTGCGCGCTGGGGCTGTTCGCCGGCTGCGCCGTGAATCCGAACCAGTTCCGCGAAGACGGACCCGCGGCCGGCGCGCAGTTGGAGTCGGAGACCGCGCGCGACGTCTATGCGCGCTTCCAGCCGAGCAGGCTCCAGCCGCGCGACTGGAAGCCGAACCAGGCGGTTGTCGAGAACGGGTCGGTGGTCCACGGTCCGACGTACATGGAGAACCCCTTCGTCGACAAGGGCCATGGCCGCACGGGTCGCAACGTGTACTACATCGGCTGGGAGGACCTGGTCTCCGCGCTGTATGACTACCCGCGATTCACGGTCAACTGGCTGGGAATCCCGGTCAGCCTGATCGCCACGCCGCCGTGGACGCCGCTGAAGAGCGACGGCGAGCTCAGCCGCCAGGCGCTCGGCTACGATCACGACGCGGCGCCGCTCGCGCCGCTGTGGTGGGAGAAGCCGCCGCCGCCGTCACCCGAGTCGCAATCGGCGAGCCCGGACGCGAGCCGGTAGGGCGGCCGGCAATCTCCACCGACAAGCGCCGTTCGCGCGCGTCGCTGTCGACGTTGCGAGCGCCGCAGTTCCGGCTGAGAGACGTCATGTTTCACATCGGGCAGGCCGGTGGTCCGTCGGCGATCGACGCGGCACGGGAACTGTTCCGCGAATACGAGGCGGACATCGGCGTATCGCTATGCTTCCAGGGGTTTGAGCGGGAGCTGCGCGAGCTGCCGGGCTCGTACGCGCCGCCGGCCGGCCGGTTGTTTCTGGCGCACCAGGATGGCGAATGCGCCGGGTGTGTCGCGCTGCGGCCGCTGGATGAAGGCGTGTGCGAGATGAAGCGGCTGTTTGTGCGGCCGGCGTACCGCGGGCGCGGGTTGGGACGGCTGCTGGTGGAGCGGCTGCTCGACGAGGCGTGTGCGATCGGTTACGCGCGCATGCGGCTGGACACGCTGGAGCGGATGCGCGCGGCGCGGACCCTGTATTCGTCGCTGGGCTTCTCGCCGATCGCGCCATACAACGAGCACGGGATCGACGGGACCATCTGGATGGAGCGTTCGTTGTCGCCGAGTGCGGACTGAATCGGGCCGGCGGTGCGGACGCGCGGAGATGAATTGGCTCCGCGACCATCGCAGTCCGGAACTCCCAACGCTCGACTCACAACTACGAACTCGCAACTCCTGACTTGCAACTCGTGCCCGCCGGCTCGCCCACGCCGCTCGATTCACGCTCCGGTCAGGGTTCCCTCGCCAGCGATATCACGTACACCCGCGTGACGCGCCGCACGTCGCCGCACGGCTCGACGCGCAGGTCGAAGTGCAGCGCCGATTCGCGCAGCGGCTCGGCGCCGACGATCCTGCCGATGGGCAGCGACAAGGGGCGATTCGTCGGCAAGCGTACGACGACATCCGTGAACCCCAAACGCAGGTAGTTCTCCGCAGCCGCACGAATTTCCGCATGGCTCCCGGCGCCGTACAGCAGGCACTCGCGCTCGCCGAAGACCCCGCCGCCCTCGGACAGCCGGGCCGGGTAAACGCGCTCCGGCCCGAAGGCGGGGTCCGTGATCAGCAGCACCTCGCTGGTGAATGCGTGCGCGACGCGCACCTTTCCCAGCAGCCACTGGCGCGCGAGCAGCTCGCGCCCGCTGGCCGCGGGATCCGATTCGTCGCGCGGCGCACCGGCCGCGACCCAGTCGCCAAGGCGCACGCCGTCAGCCTCGCCGCGCGTGATGACAACCGCGTGCCGGCTCGGACTCGAGTCGCCGCCGACGAGCGTGGCGACGTGAATGCGCACTGCCAAATCCTGGAGCGGCTCTGCGAGGCCGGAAAGCTCGACCAGCCGTCGCTCCAGTTCCTCCGCGCTCAGCCGCTGCAACGCAAGCTGCTGCCGCAGTGCCGCGTTCTCAGCCGCGAGCCGCTCGAACTCGGCGCGGCTGACGCCATCGCGGGCGGCTGCGGAGAGCAGGCGCGAACTGCTCCGTGCGCCGCCGGCCACCAGCCACTGCAAGAAGGCGAGCGGCTGCCGCGCGCCGTCGAGCCACGCGGTGCAACCGTCCGGCAGGAGCAGCGCCAACGCCGCAGCCACCATCAGCATGGCGAAAACGAACGATTTCCGGGGAGCGCGGGAGCGCGTGCGCATGCGGTGATCCGTGACTGCGGGCAGCATAAGCGCGGCGGCGATTCGGCGGGAGAGCGGAAGGCGAGGGGAATTGCGAAGCGCGAATCGCAGAGAACGAGTTCGCCGGCGAGCCGGCGCGCGGACGTTCAGGTCCGAATTCCCGCTGCGCCGAACCGCTGCGGCGGGCGGTTCGGGCTGCGCCGAAACGTCCTTCGCGCTGCCGCGATGCCCTCGGCGTCGTTGCGGCTGCCGTCATGGCAACGGCCGTCATGGCAACGGCCGTCATCGCGGGCGCCGTCATCGCAGGCGCCATCGTCGCAGCGACCGTCATTGGGGCTGTCGTCATTCCCGCGCAGGCGGGAATCCAGGCCGCGTCAGAAGCACTGGACCCCCGCCTTCGCGGGGGTGACAAACAGCGCTGGACCGTGGCGCCGAAGCAGAAGTCCGGTCGCACACCGGTCATCCCCGAACCCCGGGCTATCGGCGCGAGGGGTGCGTCGATCAGAATCAGAACTCGTCCTCGTCGGATTCGAGCGTAGTGTGCCAGATGTCGAACGATTCGAGGTAGGCGCTGGTGCCACGGGCCACGCAGGTCAGCGGGTCGTCGGCGACCTTGACGTCCAACCCGGTCGCCTTGCTGATCACCTGGTCCAGCCCGCGCAGCAGCGAGCCGCCGCCCGCCAGGTGGATGCCGTTGTCCACCAGGTCGGCCGCCAGCTCCGGCTCCACCTGCTCCAGCGAACGCAGCACCGCGTCCACGATCTGCCCGACGGGTTCCTTGAGCGCGTCGCGGACTTCCTCGCCTTTCACCAGCGTCTTGCGCGGCAGGCCGCTGATCATGTCGCGGCCCTTGACCTCCATGTCGCCGTCGTCGGCCTGCGGCGAGGCGGACCCGATGCGGATCTTGATCGTCTCGGCGGTCTGGGGGCCGATCATCAGGTTGTAGGTGCGCTTCATGTAGCCGATGATCGCCTCGTCCATGTCGTCGCCGGCGACGCGCAGCGACGTGCAGATGGCGATGTCGCCCAGGCTCAGAATCGCGACCTCGGTCGTGCCCCCGCCGATGTCCACGATCATCGACGCCGTCGGCTCCAGGATCGGCAGACCGGCGCCGATCGCGGCGGCCTTGGGCTCGTCCACCAGGTAGACGCGCCGCGCCCCGGCGCGTTCGGCCGAGTTGTACACGGCGCGCTTCTCGACGGCCGTGATGCCGGACGGCACGGAGATGACCACGCGCGGATGCGCGAGAGCGCGGTTGCCGTGGACCTTCTTGATGAAGTAGCCCAGCATCGCCTCGGTGATGTCGAAGTCGGCGATGACGCCGTCCTTCAGCGGGCGGATCGCGGTTATGGTGCCGGGCGTGCGGCCGAGCATCTCCTTGGCGACCAGGCCCACGGCCTTTCCGCCCTCGGCGTTGATGACCTCGTTCGTGCCGCGCTTCACGGCCACGACGGAAGGTTCATTGAGGACGATGCCCTCGCCCTTGACACACACGAGCGTGTTGCAGGTTCCCAGGTCGATGCCCATGTCCAGGCTGAACAGCCCAGTCAGTCGGCGGAGGAACACGTTGAACTCCGACTCGCGAGCCGCGCCACGGCCGGCCGGCCGCGGCGAAAGCTGCGAAAGCGTGAGGTGTCGCGATTCGCGTCCATGCGCGAAGGCCCGCGGCTCCGCCCGGGGCGGCGTGCGATCAGCTTCCTCCGGGCGGAAGCAACGTTCCGAACAGCGCCAGCGCCTTGGCTCCGACAAACACGACCGCCGTAAGCACGAACAGGAACGCGATCGCCATCAACGCCGTGTAGATGTCGTTCTCGCCCGGCGATCGCGCCGAACCCAGTCCCGGCGTACCGAGTTGCGTCATTTCCCTGTCCTCGTGCGCTAGTCGATGGCGTTCGTCACCAGGTCGCCCACGCTGATCGCCCCCTGCGTGAGCAGCACGAGCTTGCCGCCAGCCTCGTTCGGCCGAACCTTGTCCACGACCAGCTCGCCGAGGTAGGTGCTCGTCCCACGGTAGACCATGAACGTCATTCCCACCGAGACACCGGAACTCTCACCCACGTCGATGCTCGCGTACGTTCCCTGAACGGCGGTGATGCGGCCCTTGATCTCGCCGGCGGCGGCGGGCTTGGCCACCACGACGCCGGGCGCGGGGGTCGCGACAGCGGCGGGCTGCACCGACGGCGCGGCGACGCGCTGGGCACTGGCGACGCGCTGCTCGCTGGCGTACAGCTTCTCCTGGAGATTGCGAATCTGGTCGTTCAGGATCGTGACGTTGGTCGTGAGCTCCAGCACGCGGCCGTTCAGCCGGCCGTTGCGCGTCTGAAGGTCGATGTTCTGGTCGAGCACGGTCTGGTGCTGCTGCTGAAGCGATTTGAGCTCCCCGGTGGTGACGCTCAGGATTTCCTGCAGCTTGGCGCGGCCGGCCTCGAACGCGATGCGCTCGTTCTTGGTCTGGGCCAGCTCGCTGCGAACCTGCGCGAGTTCCTGCTCGGCGCGCTGCTGCGCCGCACGGGCCTCCTCCAACTCCCGTGTGCGGGCCGCGAGCTCCTCGGCCTTCAGCGCCAAACTGGCCTGCGCCGCCGCGACCGCGTTCTGCTCGTGCGTGATCGCCGCGTCGCGCGCCACCTGGTACGTCTGCGCGAGCGCCTTCCAGTTGTCCCACTGCGCGGCGGCCGAGATGAACAGGCAGGAGAGCGCCACGGACAGCACGGACGTGAGTACGATGAACACCTTGGTCAGTGTGCTCACGAGCGAATTCCTCCTGAACCCACGCTCTCGGGCCGGGAACGCCCCACGGGGCGCGCATCGCTTGATGCACCCCGCCCACCGCTGCGCGCCAACCCAGTGCCGGGGATTGTAAGCCTGCGGTGTCCGCGTGCAACCGGGTTTTTCCGCCGCGCAAGGCGCGGCCAACGTCCGTGCTTGGCATTTTCCCCCGGGCGGAGATAATGTCGGCAGACATGGAACTGTCCGTCACGCTGGTCGAACCCCAAAAGCGCGGCGAGCTTTTCGGCGCCGGCGACCGGCACCTCCGCAGAATCCGCGACCGGCTCCCGGTCCGCATCCAGGCCCGCAATTCCATCGTACGCCTGCTGGGCGAACCCGCCGACGTGGCCAAGGCCGCGGCGATCATCGAGCGCATGCAGGAGCTGCTCCGCGGGCGCGAGTTCCTCGAGGACGACGCCGTTCAGGACGTGATCGAGGAGATCGACCGCGCCGACGATGAAGGCGACAGCGAGGCCGTGCGTGTCTTCAGCCGCGAGTCCATCGCCCCGCGCACCGCGGGCCAGCGCGACTACATCCGCGCCATGCTCGAGCACGACCTGGTGATCTGCGCCGGACCGGCCGGCACCGGGAAGACCTACCTGGCGGTCGCGGTCGCCGTGCACCTGCTGAAGGCGGGCAAGACCAAACGCATCATCCTGGCCCGGCCGGCAGTCGAGGCGGGCGAGAAGCTGGGTTTCCTGCCCGGCGATCTGCTCCAGAAGGTCAATCCGTACCTGCGCCCACTGTTCGACGCCATGCACGACATGATGACGTACGACCAGATCAAGCGCTTCATGGTCAACGACGTGATTGAGGTCATCCCGCTGGCGTTCATGCGCGGCCGCACGCTCAACCACTCCGTCATCATCCTCGACGAGGCCCAGAACTCGACGCCCACGCAGATGCTCATGTTCCTGACCCGGCTCGGGAACTACAGCAAAATGATCGTGACCGGCGACGACAGCCAGGTCGACCTGGCGCCCAACCAGCCCTCGGGCCTGCTCGACGCCATTCGGCGCCTCGCCGGCTGCCGGGGCGTGCGGATTCTGCGGCTCACGCAGCGGGACATCGTCCGGCACCCGCTGGTGCAGGACATCGTTCAACGCTACGCGGGCAGCGGCACCGCCGGATTACAACAGTCCGATAACAATAGCGCGAGCCCCTCACCCCGTTCCGACCCAGCGGCGGATTTCCCCGATAAGATTCAGAGTTGAAATCCTCGGCGGCCAGTTCCCAGCCGCGAGGAGCGACCCGAATATGTGGCCGTTTGGCGTCAAGCACACCCCCCGCCGCAAGGAGATTCGCCGCAGCCGGGCGGAGCGGGAGGGGGTCTGGTATCGGCGGCTTCCAGGCGACTGGCTGCTTCCGACCGGGGGGATCGTGCTGGTCGCCGGACTGGTGGCGATGTTCATCGTCAACGCCGGCGGGCCTGCTTTGGCGTACCGCGCCGGGCAGGTCGTCGATCGTCCGGTCGCCTCGCGCGTGAACTTTGAGGTCGAGGACGAGCAGCGCACGATCGAGATGCGCGTCCAGGCGCGCGACGCTTCTCCGAACTATTACCGGCTCGACACGGCACTGATCGACGACATCGTTGGTCGCCTGGCCAGCGCGCTGACGCTGGCGAAGGCCAATCGCGACGATCCGCAACGGATCCGCGAGGCGGCCGCGGCGAACCGGGTGCTGCTCGATGATGCCGCCATCGCCGAGCTTCAGCGCCTGGCGGACGGCGAAGACAGCCGGGTGTACGACGGGCTGGTCGACGCGACCGCGGCCGCGCTTCGCGCGCGGCCGCTGGTGGAGCCGGAGGGCGTCGGCGTGCGCCGCACGGCGCAGTCGGCGGTGCTGGCCGATCCCTCGACGGGGCAGCAGCGGACGCTACCGATGGGGCAGCTCCAGTTCGCGACCAGCTCGAACGCAGCCGCGGTCCAGCGGATCGCGGAAGACGTGGCGATGTCGTTTCCGGAGCCGCTGCGCCGCAGCATCCAGCTTTCGATCGTGGCGATGCTGACGACGGAATCCGGCGACGTGCGCCCGTTGTACCGCTACGAGACGGAGCGGACGCTGGAGCTGGCCGAACGGGCGGCGCTGGCGGTCCCGGATCAGTACCTCCGCTACAGCGCCGGCGAAGTGTTGGCCGACGTGGGGGTGGTCACCGACGACGAGCTGCGGCTGCTTCGCGCCGAGCGGAAGGCCTACCGCGAGCAGCAGGACGCCGGAAACATCGGCGGGACGATGACGGCGTTGGGCCGCGCGGCGCTGGTGTGGGTGGTGGTGCTCGGCGTGTTTTTCTGCGTGGTTTGCGTGCAGAGCCGGGCGTTCATGCGTGTGTGGCGGCGCACGATCGTGCTCTGCGTGCTGCTGGCCGCCATGGGGCTCACCCGCTGGGCGTTCGTCTCGTGGGGCGCACCGCCGGAGCTGGCGGTCGGGATCGTGGCTTTCTGCGCTGGGCTGCTGGGGATCGTGTACCACCACAACGTCGTGTTCGCGGTCTCCGCCGGCTTCGTCACGTTGATGACGTTGACGGTGGAGCAGGGCGTGGGCCTGCTGGTGGCGCTGGCGCTGGTGTCGGCGATCCTGATTTTCGGCCTGCGCGACGTGCGCAACCGCGGGAAGATCGTGCTGGTGGGCTCGGCTGCGGCCGCGGCGGCGTTTTCGGCGACCGCGGTCGCGGGGTTCGCGGGCGGACAGGAGGTCAACTTCGTCCTCAAGCAGTGTCTCTGGGCAGCCGGCTCAACGCTCCTGGCCGCGTTCATCATCGAGGGCATCCTGCCCGGGATCGAGCGCGTGTTCCGGCTGAGCACGGGCATGACGCTGCTGGAGTGGTGCGATGCGAACAAGCCGTTGATGCGGCTGATGGCGGCGGAGGCGCCGGGGACGTACAACCACAGCCTGCTGGTGGGCGCGCTGGCGGAGGGGGCGGCGGAGGCGATCGGGGCCGACGGTCTGCTGGCGCGGACGGGGGCGTACTACCACGATATCGGCAAGATCAACAAGCCCGAGTATTTCGTCGAAAACCAGCTCGCTGGCGTCAGTCGGCACGAACGGCTCAGCCCCGCGATGAGTTTGCTGATCATCATCGGCCACGTCAAGGACGGGGTCGAGATGGCCCGCGAATACGGCCTGCCCGCGGCGCTGCACCCGTTCATCTCCGAGCACCACGGCACGACGCTGGTCGAATACTTCTACCACGCGGCCAGCCGCGCCCGCCGCCCCGACGACCCCGAGATTCCCGAGACGGAGTTCCGCTACCCGGGCCCCAAGCCGCAATCGCGCGAGACGGCGGTGGTCATGCTCTGCGACGGCGTGGAGGGGGCCGTGCGAGCGATGCAGGAGCCGACACCCGGGCGCATCGAGGACGTGGTCGGCGAGATCGTCCGCAAACGGCTGATGGACGGGCAGTTCGACGAATGCGACATCACGTTCCGCGAGCTGGCCGAAGTGCAGAAGAGCCTCATCAAGAGCCTGTGCGGCATCTACCACGGCCGCATCAAGTACCCGACGGAGGAGGAACTGTCCGAATCCTCAGCCGCAGTCCGCTCGGCCTCATGAGCTCGCGACGGTTAACGATCGAGGTGGATTGGCGCGTGCGGGGGGATTCGTCTGTGGCGGCCGTGCTGCGCCGCGCGGCGCGACACGCAGCCGCATCCGAGCGATTCCGGTCAGGCGAGCTGGCGATCGTGGTCGTCGGGCGGCGCGCCATGGCGCGGTTGCACGAGCGGCATCGCGGACAACGCAGCGCGACCGATGTGCTCACGTTCGACCTGGGGACCGATCGCCGCCGGCGGCTCATCGAGGGCGACATCGTGGTATGTGCGGACGTGGCGGCACGGCGCGCGCGGGGAGGGGCCGGCGCGCGGTCCCGGCGAGCACTGCGCGCGGAGCTGGCACTGTACGTGGTGCATGGCGTGCTGCACCTGGCGGGGTACGACGATCACGATCCAGCCGGGTTTCGCCGCATGCACGCGCGCGAAGACGCGCTGCTCGCCGAGCTGGGCCTGGGGCGCGTGTTCGCGGAGGGGGCAGGCGTTCGCGGAAATGGATGAACCGGGCCGGCGGTCGAATTGCGACCGATCCGCTCACCCGGCGCACGCCGTGCCGAACGCCTCCAGCAGCGCGCTGAGGTCGGCGAGCGTCACGTTCCCGTCGCCGTCGATGTCGCCCTGCTCCAGCGTCGCACCGCCGACCTGGCCGAAGTGGCTCAGCAGCGTGGACAGGTCTTCGAGGTTCACCGCTGCGTCGCCGTTCAGGTCGCCGGCGCAAGGAGGCGGCACGATCACCGCATCCACGACGAACTGGGAGACAATTTGCGGCGTCCGGCTGACGACGCCGATCGGGTCGGCCAGCAGCTCGTCGCGGTCGTACCAGTCGATGCCGTAGGTGGTGACGGTGAGCCGCTGCGTCGCGGAGTCGACGCTGAACTCCGTCCAGCCGTACGTATGCAGGCTGACCCACGAACCCGCCAGCAGCGTGGCCGGGATGCCCGAGCCGTCCAGGCCGATCGGGTCCAAGCCCCACCCCTCCAGGAGCGAATTCATGGCGCCGGCCAGGAGCTGGTCCTTCCCGTCGCGGTCGAGGCTGTTGTAGAGCAGCTCGAACAGCGGGCCGAAGACCGGGATCGCCGCGACGATGCTTGCGACCGTGGGACCGAACGGCGCCGCGTATGCGACCGCGCCCGTCGAGATTTCCCACGTGTCAGTCAGGATCTGCGGCTGGCCGTACTCGAGCTGGTACTCGATGTTGTTGACGATCGTGCAGTGAATGTCGGCCGCGATGAACACGACGTTGCGGATGTCGTGCTCGTCGATGAACCGCAAGAGCTGCGTGCGTTCCCAGGCGTAGCCTTCAAAGCGGTCTTCACCCATGAGCGGTCCGAGGTTCTGGATCGGTTCCGGCACCAGGACGAACTTCCAGGTGACGCCCGCGTCGCCGGCCGCCAGCAGGTCATCCTGAAGCTCCTCGAGCTGCGCAGCGCCCAGCATCGTGCGCCCCGGCTCGAACGAGTCCTGGAAAAACTGCTCCGCGCTGCCGCCCAGGTCCAGCAGGCCGGGAATCTCCTCGTCGCGGAACGAGCGCGCGTCGAGCATGAAAACCGCCGCGTCGCGTCCGAACCGCCGGGCGCGGTACAGCTTGCGCCTGCCCGCGGTGCGAGCGTCTCCCGTGTCGCCGTAAATCTCTTCCGCGATCGGATGCTGCTCGTGGAACGCCTGGAGCGCGGCTTCGAACAGCGGCGTCTGGTTGATGAACTCGCCGTCCGCGCCGGCAAAGAGCGGGTGGCTGTTGGGGTCGGCGCCGCCGGCGAAATCGTTCGTCACCTCGTGGTCGTCGAGGTCGCTGAACCAGGCGGTGGTCGCGCGAATGTCCGCCAAGGACGTCTGGCCGAGCGCGTCGGCGTAGACCTCGGCGTGCTTACGGCGGAAGTCGTCCAGCGTGAGGCACTGCGGCGCGGGAACGGCGGGAGACGGCACGTCGGCGTAGATGGTGTCGCCGAGCGCGACGAAGAAGTCGAGCTGGCGCGACGCGACGTTCGAGACGGCCGGATACGGCGCCAGTTCGCCGCGCCAGTCGCCGGTGACGCCGAAGCGCAAGCCGCGCCGCTCGTCAACCGGCGCAGGCGTGACGAACGTCGCCACGCGCGAAGCGCCGCCGGCGTCCCGCGCCTCGACGTAGTAGCGCGTCCCGGCGGTCAGGTTGATCAGCTCGGTCTTGAGCGGCACGGACACGTTCGGGACAGGGGACTGGAACTCGGCGACCAGGTCGGAGAACGCCGGGTCGCGCGCGACGCGCACGTCCACGTTTCCCGCGAGCGTCGGCTGCACCAGCACGACCACCGAAGTCTGCATCACGTCGCCGGTGGCGACCATGACGCGCGCCGCAGGCGGGCCGAACAGCACGGAGAGTCGCGGGCGCTGCGCTTCGTCAATCGCGTCGAACACCGCCAGGTCCCACCCGTTGACGCCGAGCGGCAAGAGCGCCCAGCCGTAGTTTGCCGCTCCGTCGGCCCATGCCTGCACCGCCGCGGTGACATCGAACGTGTGTGCGCCGAGCGACATGACGCCGGTGTCGACGTCGGCCGCGGCGCGCGCCTCCACGTCGTCCGCCTGGATTCCGTTGCCGCCGAAGCTGCCGGCCCAGGTGATGCCGTCGCTCCAGGGCTGGAGCAGGCGGTGCAGGCGGGCGCCCGCGCCGGCGTTGGTCGTGGTGAGCGTCAGCTCGGCGCGATGGACGACCGAGCCGGGCGGGACGCGCCCACCGTCGGCGCCGATTGCGTCAAACCAGAGCAGGCCGGCAGTCGGGCCGCCGACGATCGGCGGGTCGTAGAGGTCGATGCTGATCGACCCGGCCGGCACGTGGCCGTTGGTCACGAGCTGCGCGTAGGTCTGGTTGCGGAACCAGCCGTGAATCATCGTCGCGTCGCCGGACGTGATCGCCGCCACGGGCTCCGCGACCGAAGCGGTCGAGCACGAGCTCGAGGCGATGACTGTGAGCGCAAGGACCGCGGGGCGGATAAGCATCAGGAGAAGGCTCCACGCATGTGCCAGCGTTCGGCGAAACACTCTGCGGCTTCTCATCGTACGCGGTCGCGCCAGGGTTGGATTTCAAATTCGTGAACCCGGTACGAACCGGCGATGCCCGTACTCGTTTTGCGCTGGGCGCCGCGGTTGAGCGCGCCTTGCGTCAGAGCGTCAGTCGTCGCCCGCGCTCGGCGATCTCCACGTGTTCAAACGCGCGCTCGCTCAGCAGTTTCGCCAGCACGGAGCTCTGCTCCTCCTCGCCGTGAACGAGGAACACATGCCGCGCGGCGCGCACCAGCGGCGCGAGCTTGTCGAGCAATTCCGACTGATCGGCATGGCCGCTGAAGCCGTGAATCTGTACGACCTCCGCGCGGACTTCGAAATCTTCATGGAAGAGCGTGATCTTCCGGGCGCCGTCCACGAGCTTGCGGCCGAGCGTGTTGCGCGCCTGGTAGCCGGGGAACAGCAGCGTGTTCCGCGGGTTCGCGACGTTGTTCTTGATGTGGTGGCGGATGCGGCCGGCTTCGCACATGCCGCTGGCCGAGATGATGATGCAGGGATCCTTGCGCTCGTTCAGCCGCTTGCTCTCCTCCACGTCGCGGACGTACGTGCAGCAGCCCGAGCCGAGGATGTCGCCGGTGACCTTCTGAAACGCGCGCGCCTCGGCGTCGTAACATTCGGGGTGCATGCGGAACACGTCGGTGGCGTTCACGCTCAGCGGGCTGTCGACGAACACCGGGTAGCGCGGCAACGCCCCCGACACCATGCTCTCGTGGATGAAGTACACGATCGTCTGCGTGCGCCCCACCGAGAACGCCGGGATGATCACCTTGCCGCCGCGCGACCAGGTGCGCTTCACCGTCTCGATGAACCGGTCCTTCGCCGCGTCGATCGTCTCGCTCTTGCGGCCGCCGTACGTGCTCTCGCAGATGATCGTGTCGCACTCCGGCAGCGGGGCCGGGTCGCGGATGATCGGCTTGTCGGGCCGGCCGAGGTCGCCGGTGAAGTAGAGCGACGGCGTGCGCCCGTTGCGCTTTCCGAACTCGAGCTGCACGCCGGCCGAACCGAGCATGTGCCCGGCCTCGTTGAAGCGCGCCAGCACGCCCGGTCCGGCCTGGAACCAGCGGTCGCACGCGACGCTCTGCATCTGCTGCACCGCCGCCAGCGCGTCGCGATAGCCGTAGAGCGGCTCGACCGGATCAAGCCCCTTGCGCCGCCGGCGCTTGTTGAGGTACGCGGTGTCTTCCTCCTGCACGTGCGCCGAGTCGGGCAGCATGATGGCGCACAGGTCGCGCGTTGCGGGCGTGCAGAAAATCGTGCCCTCGAAGCCGTCCTTGGCCAGCAGCGGCAGGCGGCCGGAGTGGTCCGTATGCGCGTGAGAGAGAATGACCGCGTGGATGTCCCTGGGCGGCATCGGCCACTCGCGGTTCTTCTCCTCGGATTCGGCGCGGCGGCCCTGGAACAGGCCGCAGTCGAGCGCGATCCAGTGATCGTCGGCGCGGACCATGTGCATCGAGCCGGTGACTTCGCCCGCGGCGCCGTGGAACAGGAGTTCGACCATGGTCTGCTCCGAAGCGGCGGCATGGTACGGGCGCGGCGCGAGTCGGGCAACGCGTGCTGTGAGATGGACCGGTAATGTCCGAGGCGGACCCGATCTCCCGGAACGCGGGCAGCCCGGCTCGGCGGTTGCAGTGCGAGACGTTGGACACGGTGGTCCGGCGCGCTTCGTCACCCCGCGAAATCGGGGGGCCAGTTCTTTCGGCGCCGGGTGGATTCCCGCTTTCGCGGGTATGACGGCGCGGTCTACGTGCGCCAGTCTGGATGGACCAGGCTGGTAAGGATGTGGTCTCGCCAGCGTCCATTGAGCAGCAGGTAGTCCCGCGCGTAACCCTCGACGGTGAAGCCCAGCCGCCGCAGCACGTTCGCGCTGCGCTCGTTTGTCGGCACGTAGCCGGCCATGATGCGGTGGAGCTTGAGTTCGTCGAAGACATACGCAATCGCGACGACAAGCGCCTCGGTCATGAGGCCGCGGCCCTGCTCCGCGTGGTCGAGCGTGTAACCCAGGTAGCAGGCCTGGAGCGGTCCGCGACAGAACTCCGTGAAGCTGACCGTGCCGATCACACGCCCTTCGTCGCCGGCGGCGAACACGAACAACCGCACCGAGCGGTCGTCCGTGAACTCGCGCTGGTGCGTTCCCAGGCGGCCGCGCCAGAACTCCGGCGTGTAGAAACCGGCCGGCCGGGCGGGCATGTACGGCGCCAGGTGATCGCGGTTTCTCCGATAGTAGTCGATGATCGCCGGGATGTCGGGCGGACGCCCGAGCCGCAGCCGCAGCCGGGGCGTTTCCAGGAGCGGTGGCTCACGGGTCATGACGCCGAATTGTAGCCCGGAGCGCCGGCGCCGCGGAGCAGCGGCGCAACCTCGCCGGCGATGAACGCGGGCACCGTGGCGGTGCAGTGGCTGCCGAGGTAGCCATGACGCGCCCACGCGCGGCGCCAAACGTGTTCCGTGACGCCGGCCGTCGTGCGCCGCAGCCCGAGCCATCCGGCGCACGGGCCGTGAACGCGGTCTGCCGTGCCGAAGATCGTCGTGCACACCCCGAGCATCATGAAGTCCCACGGGCTGCGGACGATGTGCACGCCCGCGCGGCAGCGCCGCGCGGCCGCATCGAAATCCGCGCTTTGCGAGACGGCGGGAGCCAGCAGCACCGCGGCGTCAACCGCTTCGTCGGCGTCGAGCCGCGCCGTTGCGCGCACCACGATCCAGCAGCCGGCGGAGATTCCGACCAGGTGAATGGGGCGATCGGGATGCTCGCGCTGGTATTCGCGAATGTGCTCACGCAGCGCCGCCGCCGCGCGCTCGTGACGCGCGGCGCTCATGAGATTGATGAAGCACCGAACCAGTGGCAGGCCGCTGTTCCAGCGCTGAATCTCGACGGCCCCGCGCCAGCCGCCGCGGATCAGCCCGGCCGCGACGGCGTGCTGGGCGAGGCTGGGGCCTTCGATTCCGCCGAGGACGATCGCGAGTCCACGCCGCCGGCGGCGCGCGGAGTTCCAGCGGCGTTCGCGACGCCGGAACAGGGACAGGTGCGGCAGCGCAAAAAGCGTGCCGATGAGGGGGTCGAGGAGGGAGGCGAGGATGGCAAGCGCCGCAGCGGTCACGCAAGGTTCCAGTTTGCGCGCTGCTCTGCGATCGTGGCAAAGGGCGACTGGCCCCGAATGTGCTTCGGCTGCGCGTACGGCGCTATCCGGGGGATGTCCGGTGCCGACAAGCGGATTCGCCGAACGGTCAACGCATCGGGGCGACGCAGGCACTTGCGTCTTCGGGCGACCGCCGGCGCGACGCCGACGATCCCCCGCTACAGATTCCCCCGCTTCGCCTGCTCCCGCTCCAGACTCACGAACAGGGCCTTGAAGTTGCCCTGGCCGAATCCCCGGCAGCCGTGCCGCTCGATCAGCTCGAAGAACAGCGTCGGCCGGTCCTGCACCGGCTGCGTGAAGATCTGGAGCAGGTAGCCGTCTTCGTCGCGGTCCACCAGGATGCCCAACTCGCGCAGCTCCGCGTAGTCCTCCTCGATCTCGCCCACGCGCTCGCGCAGGTCATCGTAGTACGTGTCGGGTACGCGCAGAAAGTCGATGTCGCGGCCGCGCAGCTCGCGCACGCTGGCGCAGATGTCCGGCACGTTCATCGCGATGTGCTGCACGCCGGGGCCGCCGTAGT
>JABRWC010000095.1:0-11580 GCA_039961675.1 Phycisphaerae bacterium | reverse complement strand
GGCCGCCCAACGCGCGGCAACGGAATCGGCGGTGCGGTTTACACAAGTGCTCTCGCGCGTTCGGCGCAGCGGCGATCATTCGCGGCGCGGGCGGAAACGAGCGAGCGGTTGGCCGGTCCCACACTTTGCATCCGGCGCACCCGTCGCTCGCTGCGGCAAAGCGGCTATTGGTCGTTCGCGCACTTTTCATCGGACGCGCCCTGCGCTCGTTGCGGCGGACGGGCTGTCGTTCGAGACTCTCACGGCGAGCCATTGACATCGGCCATTCGGCACGCAAACTCCGCGGAGTTGAACGCCCATCGCTGGTCACGCAAGCCCTCGGAGGACCGCGAGCATGCCCGACTCGACACGCGGCGCAGACGTGGGCGCGCGAGAGAGCGTTACGCCGCCGTCCCGCCACGGACTTGCGCTCCACTGGCAAATCCTCATCGGCCTGGCGTTCGGCATCGTTTGCGGAATCCTCGCGGGGGCGCTGTGGCCGTCGGCAGCGGACGGCGCGCCGCACGCGGGCCTGGCGTGGTTCTCGCAGAACGTCGCCTATCCGCTGGGGCAGGTTTTCATGCGGCTGATCTTCATGGTCGTGCTGCCGCTGCTGTTCTCGGCGCTGGTGCTGGGCGTGGCGGAGCTGGGCGACCTGCGGCGGCTGGGGCGCGTCGGGCTTTGGACGCTCGCGTTCACGCTGGTGCTCTCGTCGGCCTCGGTGCTGATCGGCATCGGGCTGGTGAACACGCTGCGGCCCGGGGCGCACCTGGAGGAAGCCCAGCGGGCTGCGCTGCGCGAGCGCTACGCGGGCGAGGCGGCGCGACAGGTCGAGCAGGCGCGCAGCGCCAAGCCGCTGCGCGACACGCTGCTGGACCTGATCCCCAAGAACCCCGTGCAGGAAGTGGTCGGGGCGCTGGACGGCAGTTCGCCCGGCGGCGGAATCCTGGCGGTCATGTTCTTCGCGCTGGCGATGGGCATCGCGCTGGCCGCGATCGGGCCGCGCGCCGATCCGCTGCTCGCCGTGCTTCGCAGCGTCTACGACGCGACGCTGGCGGTGGTCGGGTTCGCAATGAAGCTGGCGCCGATCGGCGTTGCAGGGCTCAGTTTCACGCTGGCGGCGACGCTGGGATTCGACATCTTCCGCACGCTCGGCTGGTATGTCCTGACGGTACTGGCCGGGCTGGCGCTGCACATGTTCGGCGTATACTCGATCGTTGTCGGCGCCATCGCGCGGATCAGCCCGGGGCGTTTTTTTTCGCGCACGTCGGACGCGCTGTTGACCGCGTTCGCAACGTCATCATCCAATGCGACGCTGCCCACGTCGCTGCGCGTCACGCAGGAGAACCTCGGCGTGCGGCGCGAGATCACCAGCTTCGTGCTGACGGTCGGCTCCACCGCGAACCAGAACGGAACGGCGCTCTACGAAGGCGTCACGGTGCTGTTCCTGGCTCAGGTATTCGGCGTGCACCTGGACCTCGCCCAGCAGGTGACCGTGGCCGTGATGTGCATCCTGGCCGGCATCGGCACCGCCGGCGTGCCCGGCGGCTCGCTGCCGCTGGTCGTGATCGTGCTCCAGTCCGTCGGCGTCCCCGCGGAGTCCATCGGAATCATCCTCGGCGTGGACCGCCTGCTCGACATGTGCCGCACGACGCTGAACGTCGCGGGAGACATCGCGGTCGCGGCGTGCGTCGATCGCTTTGAGGGCGGCGCCCGGCCCGCAACGTAGCGCGTCCGGCCACGGCTGGCCGCTTGCAAAATGAGCCGGTAGAGTTCGGTGGCAGCCGGCGCGCGCACGGAAACCGCGCGGCCAGCGGCCTCGCTTCCCGACCAACGCGTGGAGCCTCGATCGATGATCGCGTGGAGCGGCGGACGGAGCGTGCAGGAGGCCGGCCTGCTCGTCGTGATCCTGCTGCTGGGGCTGCTGCTTACGTTCGGAGCCGACCCGATCGTCATCCAGGGGCGCGAACTCAACAACTTCCTGCGGCTCGACAACATCATCCCCAACGTCGCCACGCCCATGGCGTGGATGGCGATCATGTCCGTCGGCGTCACGCTGGTGATCGCCGCCGGCGGAATCGACATCTCGGTCGGGTCGATGTTCGGGCTCTCCGCACTCGGCGCCGCGGCGACGCTCCAGCTTTTCCCGGAAGACGCCGCGGGGTGGATCGTGATCCCGGTCGGAATCGCAGTCCCACTGCTGATCGGGCTGGCCTGCGGCCTGGTCAACGGCACGCTGGTGGTCGGTCTGCGGATGCACCCGTTCATCGTCACGCTCGGCACGCTGAGCATCTTCCGCGGGATCGCGCTGATCTCCGTGCCCACCAAGTCGCTGCCCACAAGCGACCGCACGCTTCCGGCGGCGTTCACGCAGGATTTCATCGCATGGAAGTACGTCGTCGAGCGGGCGGACCTGCCGCCGCTGATGCTGGAGCCCGCCCCCATGCTCATCATGCTGCTGTGCGCGCTGGTCGGCTGGGTGTACCTCAGCCACACGGTCGCCGGCCGCGAGATCTACGCTGTTGGCGGCAATGAAGAAGCGGCGCGCTTCAGCGGCGTCCCGGTGAACCGCGTGAAGCTGCGCGTCTACGCGCTCTCCGGGCTGCTGGCGGGCGTGGCCGGCATGGTCTCGACCGGCTATTTCGGCTCGGCCAACACCGCCACGGGCGAGGGCTACGAGCTGACGGTCATCGCCGCCGCCGTCGTGGGCGGGGCGAGCCTCAGCGGCGGACGGGGCACGGCGCTCGGCGCCCTGCTGGGCGCACTGGTGATCAAGCTCATCGAGAACGGCATCTTCATCCTGAAGCGCATCGACCTGGGTCTGGTCACGCTCACGCTCTCCAAGGAGTACAGCAAGATCATCATCGGGATCGCGATCCTCGTGGCCGTGGCCGTCGACCGCCTGAGCGAGCGCGTGCGAAGCCGCCGCCTAAGCGGCTGACTGGTCGGAGCGGGCGAGTGCGGCTGTGCGCGGCCGACGGTCATCGCGGATCGCCGGGGATGTCGTGCGGCGAGCGGCGGCAAGACGAGCTTCGCAATCGCGCGCAGCGCCCGACCAGAGTCGCGGCCTAAGTGCAACGTGGTGCGGAGCTGCGACTCATCGACAGCGGCCGCGACGAGCACCGCATACGGTGGACGCTGGTCGCGGTATCGGCCGCGCTGCGGTTTGCCGTCTGGGGATTCGTGGCGTGGAACGATACTCCGCCCCTCTTCGACGAGGCCGCGTACTTCGCGCGCGGCGCAGGGTTTGCTGTCCGTTGCATAAGTGCGGGAGCGCACGCCAAATGGCCTCCAAGCCCGGCCTGGAGGCCGGTCCCCCAGTGGGCGGACAGTTTTTTCAACGGACGGCTAAGCCGCGTGGAAGCTGGCGTACGGCTCCCGCGTCTGGCCGCCGTCGAATGCGCTGCCGCTTTCGATCGTGCGCGGGCGGTCTGGAGACGACGTCGCGGTCGCCCGGCTGCTCGACGCGCGCCCGCGCGTGTGCTGGCGAAGCGCGGCGCTGGCCGGGGTGTACGTGGGCCGGGCAGGGCTGGCGCGTGCGCCGGTGCTGGCGCTGCTCGCGGCAACGGCGCGCGGTGTGTTTGTCCCCGGCGTCGCGCTGCGCGATCGTTCGCTGTTCCCGGCCGCCGCACCGTCCACCGCCGCGGTGCGGTCCGTCTCGATGGCCAATGGTCGAATCAGGCTGCCGGTGCTTGCGATGCTCCTTCCGCTGGCCGGCGCCGGCGCGCCCGACGTCCTGACGCGGCGAAGGTGGACGGGGTTGCTCTTGGGGATCGGCGCGGGCGTGGGGTACCGGGCGCTTCACGCGTCCACGCCGCCGGTCGCCCTGCACGGCCTGGTAGTGGTATCTTCCCGCCATGCCGGCGCCGCGGGCTGGATTGCCGCGCGGAGCGGCGTGACGAGTCTCGAACCATGAGTTTCGTGGTGGCGTCGGACGCGCCGACGCAGCCCATCACGCTGCATCTCGCGCGCACGCGCGACCGGAACACGGTCCAGATCCGCCGGGTTCAGGCAGGTTCCCGGCGTCAGGCGCGGCCCACCGGGCTGGATGACGTGACGATCCGATGGCGAGGTGCGGTCATCATGACCGCCCCCTGAACGGAGGTTAAACCGTGCAATCGAATGCGCTTCGTGCCGTGTACGTCGCGACAGCTTTCTCTCTGTTCGCCGCCGAAGTCGGAGCCGCGGCGGATTCGCCGCTGATCATCGGGCTGGTCGCCAAGAGCCAATCCAACCCCGTTTTTCAGGCCGCGTACGCCGGCGCGCGAGACGCCGCCCGCGAGCTGGGGCCGAAGTACGGCGTAGAAGTGCGGATCGACTGGCAGACGCCGCCGGACGAGGACGCACAGAAGCAGGCCGAGGCGATCGAGCAGCTCGCGCGCGGCGGGGCGCGCGGGATCGCGGTGGCGTGCTCTGACGCGAACACGGTGACGCCAGCGATCGACAAGGCGGTGCAGCTCGGTGTGATCGTGGTTTGCTTCGACTCCGACGCGCCGCGCAGTAAGCGCCTGTGCTACTATGGCACGGACGACGAGGTGTGCGGGCAGAAAGTCATGGGCGAGCTGGCCGCGGCCATGGACGGCAAAGGCAAGGTTGCGATCCTGGCCGGCAACCAGACGGCGCCGAACCTCCAGCGTCGGGTGAAAGCGGCCCGCGAAGAGCTCGCGAAACACGCTGAAATGGCGCTGGTTCCCGACGGCGTCTTCTATCACCCCGAGACGCCCGAACAGGCGGTGGAGGCGGTGAATGCGGCGCAGAGCACCAACCCCGAGATCGGCGGCTGGTGCATGGTCGGCGGCTGGCCGCTGTTCACCAAGAACGCGCTCAAATGGCCGGCGGGGACCGTGAAGGTCGTGGCCGTCGATGCGCTGCCGGCGCAGCTTTCGTATCTGGAAAGCGGTCACGTGCAGGCGCTGTACGCACAGGATTGCTACGGCTGGGGGTACAAGTCGGTGGAGCTGCTGCTGGAAAAAATCGTCAAGGGCAACGCCCCCCAGAGCGAACGCATCATCGACCCGCTGATCAAGGTGACAAAGGAGAATGCGTCCGAGTTCCGCACGAAGTGGGACAAGTGGCTCAGCAAGCCGTAGGCACGGCGTCTTGGGGGAACCGTCTCTGATGGGTTTACCCCGTTGACTGGAGGACCGGCCTTTGACCGGTCTCACCGGTCGGCCTCGGAGGGCCGACGCCACTGGAAGTTCGGGGGACCGGCCTTCGACCGGTCTCACCGGTCGGCCTCGGAGGGCCGACGCCACTGGAAGTTCGGGGGACCGGTCTCCGGACCGGTCTTCCTTGTCGCACGCGGCAGCACGAAAGTGCTCGTGTTGCACGATGGGGTGGACCAGAAGGAGGCAGTTCATGCATTTGTTCGCGACATGTCTGGCGATCGGCGTCGTCTCGCTTGCGTGCCTGGCGCAGGAGGCGGCGCCCGAAACGCAGCCGACTGCTATCGTCCTGAAGGGCGTCGTCAAATCCGCCGACGGCCAACCGGCCGCGGGCGCTGAGGTGGCATTCCAGTGGACCATCCGCTCGGACGGAAAGCTCGAGGGCGATCGGTCCACAAAGACCGGGCCGGACGGTCGATTCGAGCTTTCGGCGCCGCCGTGGATCACGGGGCTTTTCGCGTTCGACGCCGCGGGCAAGTCCGGCGCCGTCGTGTCGGACATCGGCGAGTCTCAGGGCGAGAGGCTCGAATTTACACTGGCTCCGCTGGTCAATCTGGCCGCCGAGCTCGACCAGAGCAAGCTTCGACGTCAGCCCGAGTTCCTACAGCTCTCGATCACGGAATCGAGCGGCGTCATGCTCACCGCCGACAAGCCGCCTGCGAAATTGCAGCTCGCGCTGCCGCCCGGCAAATACTCGCTGGTCCTCTTCGGAGGGCTGGACGTCAAGTTGGTCATGCAGCCGGTCGACCTCAAGTCCGGCGGCGGCACGCTCGACCTGGGCAGGATCGCGCTGGAACCGAGCGTGATCTCTGAGCACTACGGCAAGGCGCCGCCGGCGCTTTCGTTCACGGAGGCGCGCAACGCGCCGCGCGACTTCACGCTCGCCGGCCTCAGAGGGAAATGGGTGCTGCTCGAGTTCTGGGGGTTCTGGTGAGGGGCGTGCGTGCGCGACAGTTTGCCGCGCCTGATCAAGTTCTATGACGACAACGCAGCGCTCCGCGAGAAGTTCGAGCTGGTCGCGGTTCACGACCGCCGCGCCAAAACGCTCGACGAGGTCGACGAAAAAACGGCCAAGGTCCGCGAGGAGAAATGGGGCGGGAAGAACATTGGGTTCCCCAGCCTGCTGGACGGCGGCGACGTGTCCGTCCCGACCTGGGGCATCTCGTTCTTCCCGACGACGGTGCTGATCGACCCGCAGGGGAACGTGGTGGACTGCGGCGGTCGTGAACCGATCGAGGTGCTGGCCGAGAAACTCGGCGTGAAGCTCGAACCCGAGCACCAGCCCGGCTAGCGAAGCAGCCGTTCGGCGGATGACATGGCGCTGGTTGAACTCCGGGCGATTACGAAGCGCTTCGGCGGCGTGCTGGCGCTGGATTCTGTCAGTCTTTCGATCGAGCGCGGCACGTGCCATGCGCTGATCGGCGAAAACGGCGCCGGCAAGTCCACGCTCGGGAAAATCCTCGCCGGAATTCACCGCCCGGATTCTGGCATCCTGCTGCTCGACGGCCAGCCGCAGCGCTTCGCCTCGCCGCGCGAGGCCGCGCGCGCCGGCATCGGCATGGTCCACCAGGAGCTTGCGTTCTGCCCCGACCTGAGCGTCGCGGAGAATCTCGCCCTCGGTCGCTGGCCGCGGCGCGGCGCGGGCCTGCTGAATCGCGGCGAGATGAGCCGCCGCGCCGAGCGACTGCTTGCCCAGCTCGGCGTTCGATTGGACGTGCGCCAGCCGATGCGCCGCCTTTCGACGGCCCAGGAACAGCTCGTGCAGATCGCGGCGGCAGTCGGCGCCGACGCCCGCATCCTGGTCCTTGACGAGCCGACAAGCTCGCTCTCGGAAGCCGAGTCACGACTGCTGTTCGAGCTGATGGACTCGCTGCGCCAGCGCGGCGTGACGATCCTCTACGTGTCGCACCGCATGCCTGAAGTGCTATCCATGGCCGAATGGATCAGCGTGCTCCGCGACGGCCGGCACGTGGCCACCGTGTCGCGCCGCGAAACGAACGAGTCCGAGCTGGTGAAGCTGATGATCGGCCGCCCGCTGACCGAGTACTTCCCGCAACACCTGGGCCGGCCGCCCGGGCGCGAACTGCTGCGCGTCGATCGCCTGAGCTCGCCGGGACGTTTCGAAGACGTGTCCCTTTGCGTCCGGGCCGGCGAAATCGTCGGTCTCGCCGGACTGGTCGGCGCGGGCCGCAGCGAGCTGGCCCGCGCGATCTTCGGGCTCGATCCGCGCCCGCGCGGCGTCGTGGTCGTGGACGGGCGCCCCTTGAAGCCCGGGTCCGCGCGGCGCGCCCTTCGTGCCGGTTTGGGAATGGTGCCCGAGGACCGCAAGCGCCAGGGGTTGATCCTTCGCATGAGCTGCCGCGAGAACTTCTCTCTGGTGATCCTCGATCGGCTTCGCCGCCGGCTGCTCTTGGATCGGCGCCGCGAGCGCGCCCAGGCCGCCGAGCAGTTCGGCCGGCTGGCCGTGAAGCTGCGCTCGCTCGAGGCCCCCGCCGCGAGCCTCAGCGGCGGCAATCAGCAGAAGGTCGTGCTCGCCAAATGGCTGGCCCGCCGCCTGAACGTGCTGATCGTCGATGAGCCGACGCGCGGCGTGGACGTCGGTGCGAAGGCCGCGATACATGCGCTCATCGACGGGCTGGCGCGCGACGGGCTTGGCGTGCTGCTGATCTCGTCCGAGCTGCCGGAAATCATCAATCTGTCCACGCGGATTCTCGTGATGCGCGGCGGGCGACTGGTCGGCGAGATTCCGCGGGCGGATGCGACGCAGGAACGGCTGCTGTCCATGATGGCCGGCGTGGCCGGCTGCGGAGACGTGCCGCCGCTTCAGCCGGTTGCCGCGCCGCCGGTATAGTACTCGGGACGAACGCCGCCGGTATGAACAGGATTGCGATGAGCACGGATCCCGTGAACGTCCGAAGCATCGACGAAGTGTGCGTCGTCTCGTTCGCGCCGGGCGTGGACCTCGATGATCCGACGGTAGAAATTCTGCGGCCGAAGCTGCTGTCCGCCGTAACGGAGCGGGCGCCGCGCGGACTCGTCCTCGATGTGACGAACGTCCCCCTGGCGTCGTCGCGCGCCCTGGGCCTGTTCCTTACGCTGCGGATGAAGGTGCACCGGGCCGGGGCGCAGGCCGCGATCGCGGGCGCGTCGCCGACGCTTGCGCACGTTTTCGCGCTGACGAATCTCGACAAGCTCTACTTCGTGTGCGCGACGGTGGAGGAGGCCTTGGCCCGCATCCGAGCCGCGACGTGAGCGCAGATCTGAGCGCCGCCGGCGCGAACGACAGCCATGTGTCCGCAAGGACGGGCGCCGCGCCTGCGGAATCGGGAACCGGTTAGATTCCTACGGGAGTAGATGGCCAATGAACGACACGACCACGCCGCTCGGGCTGCTCCAGATACCTCTGAATCTCGTTGCGCTGATCGTGTGGATCGCGCTCATCGTCTACGCCGCGGCGCGTGGACTGGGCTGATCGGCTGGCGCCGCGGCGCGTACCGCTGCGGTGCGCGGCTTCCGGTTTCGGCCGCCATTGTCCATCCTGGAACCGCGTTTGCGGCGACGGGTCTGCGGCCACGCCAACAAAAAAACCCCGCGCGCGAGGCGCGGGGTTGCGCTCCCAAGCGCATCCGTGGGCTGGATCAGCGCTTCGAGAACTGGAATCGGCGGCGGGCCTTCCGGCGGCCGTATTTCTTGCGCTCGACCTCGCGGGCGTCCCGCGTCAAATAACCCTTGTCGCGCAGGACCGGCTCGTAGCGCTTGTCCGCGCTCACCAGCGCTCGCGCCATTCCCATGCGGATCGCGCCGGCCTGGCCGGACGTGCCGCCGCCCATCACCAGGATGTGCGCGTCGAAATGCCGGCTCGCGTTCACGGCCACGAGCGAATCCGTCACCGCGGATCGCGACTGCACGTCGTGGAAGTACCGCTCCAGCTCGCGGCCGTTGATGTTGATCTTCCCGCTGCCGGGAACCAACCGTACGCGCGCGACCGCGGACTTGCGTCTCCCGGTCCCGCGGAAAACGCCCGTCGATGGCGGCGGCGGAACCTCTGCGGCGGCCGGCTGGGTCGTCGGCTCGCTGGCCGTGTGAGGCAATACGGAATCTGCCACGGGGGGACCTCCGCTGGGAATCACTGGGGCAACGGCTCCGGCAACTGCGCCTGGTGACGATGCTCCCCGCCGGAATAGACCTTGAGCTTCTTGAGCATGTGCGCCGCGAGCGAATTCTTCGGCAGCATCCGGCGCACCGCCGCCTCGAGCACGCGCTCCGGGTGGCGCTCCAGCGTGGTGCGCATCGTGGTCACTTTGCGTCCGCCGGGATGCCCGCTGTACCGGTCGTACTCCACGGTGTCCTTCTTTCGGCCCGTGACCTTCACCCGGCCGGCGTTCAGGACGATGACGAAGTCGCCGGTGTCCACGTGCGGCGTGTAGGTCGGCTTGTGCTTGCCCATGAGCACAGTCGCGATGCGCGTCGCGAGACGGCCGAGAACCTGGTCCGTGGCGTCCACCACGTACCAGTTCGCGCGCTCGGCCCCGGGCTTCGCCAGATACGACTTGTTGGCTGTCTTCATGCGGCTTCTCGACCTACTCCCATGGGGATACGTCGCTGCGTCCCGAAACCGGGAATCCGCTAGTATATGCCCGCGCGACTGCCCGTCAAGCTCGGCGGGACCGAGGTCTCGCCGGTCGCCGGGGAGCATGCCCCGGCCGGAACCGACCCTTGGAGGCACAATGCCCGCCCTGGATTACCGCACCGCCGGCGAGTCCCACGGCCGGTCGCTCACCGTGCTCATCGAGGGCCTGCCCGCCGGCATCGCGCTCGATGTCCAGTTCGTCAACGCCGAGCTGCGCCGCCGACAAGGCGGCTATGGCCGCGGCGGGCGCATGAAGATCGAGCAGGACGCCCTCGAACTGCACAGCGGGCTGCGGCGGGGCGTCACGACCGGCTCGCCGCTCGTGCTTCAGATACCCAATCGCGACCACCGCATCGACGCCGCCCCCGCGGTGCAGCGTCCGCGACCGGGACACGCCGACCTGGCCGGAGCATGCAAGTGGCTGACGACCGACTGCCGGGAGACGCTGGAGCGCGCTTCGGCGCGCGAGACGGCGGCGCGCGTCGCGGCCGGCGCCGCCGCTCGAAGCCTGTTGCGCGAGTTCGGCGTCGCGTGCGTTGGCTTCGCCAGCGAGATCGGACCGGTCCGCGCGACCGTCCCCGACGCCGGCCCGAACGAGTTGGCCGCGATGCGTGACGCGAACGAGGCGTACGCGCCAGATGCGGCCGCGGCGGAGCGGATGATCGAAGCGATCCGCCAGGCCAAGCGCGATAAGGACACGCTCGGAGGCATCGTGGAGGTGCGCGTCTTCAACCTGCCCATCGGTCTCGGCTCCTGTTTCCGCTGGCAGGACAAGCTCGACGGTCGGCTGATGCAGGCGGTCGGCTCGATCCAGGCAATCAAGGGCGTGGAGATCGGCCTCGGCTTCGACGCGGCGCGCCGCCCCGGCAGCCAGGTGCACGACGCGATCCACTTCGACCCGGCCCAGCGCCAGTCCCCCAACTTCGGCTTCGTTCGCCAGACGAACCGCGCCGGCGGTCTGGAAGGCGGCATGACCAACGGGATGCCGCTGGTCGTCCGCGCCGCGATGAAGCCCATCAGCACGCTGCTCCAAGGCATGAACAGCGTCAACCTCGCCACCCTCCAGCCCGAGCGCAGCGACTACGAGCGCAGCGACGTCTGCGCCGTCCCCGCCGCGAGCGTCGTCGCGGAGAACGTCGTCGCGTTCGAAGTGGCTCGCGCGTGGATGGAGAAGTTCGCCGGCGACACGCTGGGCGAGGTCCGCGCGGCGTACGAGCACTACTGCGCCGCGGTTCGCGCACTGGCCAACGG
The DNA here is from genome assembly GCA_039961675.1 of Phycisphaerae bacterium. Taxonomy (GTDB): domain Bacteria; phylum Planctomycetota; class Phycisphaerae; order UBA1845; family Fen-1342; genus JABRWC01. The sequence goes on along the minus strand of JABRWC010000095.1, from coordinate 555 downwards.
GCGATCTCCGTAGAGCCCGGCGCTCGAGCTTGCAAATGTCCCCGGTGCATTCCGAGCGGCTACCGCCCAGCGCGGCACGGCCACGCGCCGAATTCTGAATTGCGAAGAGCGAAGAACGAATTGAACCGTCCGCCGCCGCCTGACGTTGCGGCCAGGCGCAGCAGCGCAATCAAGCGATCCGACACGCCGTTTGGGGAGTCCCACGCGCCGTTTGGAGAATCTCACGCGCCGGCTGGGGGATTTCACACGCCGCTTTCGGCTTCCCACGCGCTTTGATCGGCCCTTCGCAAAACGGACGGGCGCGGCCCGACGGCGGAGCGCGACCGCGCGGCGTTGGGGCGGGAGGTTCGAGCGGGGCGGTTCGCCACGGGGGAATCACGTGGCTCGCAAGGGTGGATCGCGACCGCGGTTCGCGCAGCGCTGCGCTGCGGGTTTCGCAAAAGGGCAGTCCGCGCATCGGCTTGGTGAAACAGGATCAATCCGGCCCGCATTCGCGTGGCCAGCGCTTGGCGCGCCCGTCGCACGATCGAACCTGGTTGGGGCACAACCGCCGCC
>JABRWC010000094.1:0-35087 GCA_039961675.1 Phycisphaerae bacterium | reverse complement strand
CCGAATAGCTAACTCAGTATACTGCGATCGGACGCCGATGGCCACGTTCGCGAGCCGAAATTCAACACCGGAGCGCATCGCGACCCGCGGGGCGGCCCGGTGGCTCTCCCGGAATACGCTCGAGCGCCGGCTTGTCGCGGTTCGCACACGCTCCGATGCTCCGCCGAGCATCCCGCTGGCGTTCATGTTCGGTCGAAATTAGCATCTCGCTCCGGTGGTCGAGCGCGAGTTCCCCGACGTCACGGCTTACGAGCGATCCCCGCGTAATGGATGTCACCGAATTCATCGCCCGGCTTTCGGCCGAACGCGGGTACCGCGGCCAGATCGCGGCGCTGCATTCGGAGCTCGCGCGGCCCGCGCGGTTCGCAACGCCGGCCGTGCCGCTCCCGCCGGCACTCACCGCTTGGCTCGGCGCGCTCGGTGTCGAACGGCTCTATGTTCACCAGGCGGCTGCGTACGACGCCGCGCGGCGCGGCGAAGACTGCCTGGTCAGCACGAGCACCGCCTCCGGCAAGAGCCTCTGCTTCCACCTGCCCGTGCTCGCCGGTCTGCACCGCGACCCGGATGCCCGCGCTCTGTACGTGTTCCCGGCCAAGGCGCTGGCGTACGACCAGCTCGGCGGCCTGGAACAATCGGTCGCGAGCGCCGGCCTGTCGGACGCGATTCGGCCCGCATGCTACGACGGTGACACGCCTTCGTACCAGCGCGGCGCGGTCCGCCGCAACGCGAACCTGGTGCTGACGAATCCGGACATGCTGCACGTGGGCATCCTGCCGTACCACGCCAAGTGGGCCGGCTTCTTATCGCGCCTCCGATTCGTGGTGATGGACGAAATCCACGTGTACCGGGGGATCTTCGGCTCGCACGTAGCGGGAGTCGTGCGCCGGCTGGAACGTATCTGCCGGCACTACGGCGCGACGCCGCAGTTTATCTGCTCGTCGGCCACGCTCGGAAATCCGCGCGAGCTGGCGGCGCGCCTGGTTGGCCGTCCCATGCGCCTGATCGACGACGACGGCTCGCCGCGCGGCGCGCGGCATTACCTGCTGTGGAATCCGCCCTGGCTGGGCGACGCGCGCGTCGCACGACGAAGCGCGAACGTCGAGGCGCAGGAGCTGATGCGGCGGCTGCTTGAGGCCGGCGCCGGAACGATCACCTTCACCAAGGCGCGGGTCGTCGCCGAGCTGATCTACAAGTACCTCAGCGAGGAGCTGCGCCGCCGCCGACCGGACCTCGTCCGCCGGATCAGCGCATACCGCGGCGGCTACCTGCCGAACGAACGGCGGGAAATCGAGCGGGCGCTGTTCAGCGGCGAGCTGCTCGGCGTGTGCTGTACGAACGCACTCGAACTGGGCATCGACGTGGGTTCGCTCGACGCGGCGATCGTGGTCGGATTTCCCGGCACGTTTTGCAGCTTTTTTCAGCAGGTCGGCCGCGCCGGCCGGCGGCAGGACGACGCGCTCGCGATCCTGGTCGCGTACGACGACCCGGTGGACCAGTTCCTGGTGCGCCGGCCGGAGCGGCTGTTCCAGCGCACGCTGGAGCACGCGATCATCGACCCGGGGAACCCGCATATCCTCCGCAGCCAGCTCGCGTGCGCCGCATTCGAGCTTTCGCTGGTCCCCGAGGAGCTTTCCGCGTTCGGGGCGCTGGCCGAGCCGGTGGCGCGCGCCCTGGTTGATGAGCAGCGGCTGCGGGCGACCGGCGGCCGCTTCTATTGGTCCAGCCGCGACATTCCGGCGACGCAAGTCAACTTGCGCACGATCGGCAACGCGACGTACTCGATTCTTGACGTCACCGGCGGGCGCAACACCGTCCTCGGCCAGGTGGACTCGATCTCCGCGCCGGAGCTGGTCTATCCGCAAGCCGTCTATCTACACGCGGGCGAGAGCTACATCGTACGCTCGCTGGATGAGTCGGCGCGCGTGGCGCGCGTCGAGCGCTTCGACGCGGACTACTACACGCAGCCGCTGCTGGCCAGCGCGATCCACGTGGAAGCGCCAGAGCTGGAGGCGCCGCTGCTCGACGGCCGAAAGGCGTACGGCCCGGCGGTGGTGCGCTGGCAGACGACCGGCTTCCGCAAGATCAAGTTTCAGACGATGGAGCTGATCGGCCAGACTGCGCAGGAGCTTCCGGCGCAGGAGGTCCACACGATGGCCCTCTGGCTTCAGCCGCCGCAGCCCGTGCTGCGCGAGCTGTCGCAACAGGGATTGCAGCGCGGCGAAGCGCTGGCGGGGGCGCGGAATCTGCTGACGGTGGTGCTGCCGACGCTGGCGATGGCCGATCGCTACGACATCGGCGGAATCGTCGATTCGGCGCAGGTGGGCAGGCCGACGATCTTCATTTATGACCGGTTCGAGGGCGGAGTCGGCTACGCTCGCTGCGGATATGAGCGCAGCGACGAGCTGCTGCGAATGGCGCTGGAGCTGGTCGCCGACTGCGATTGCGAGGACGGATGCCCGGGCTGCGTCGCCCCGGCCAACCTGCGCGTTCCGATCCACCACGACCCGGACTTGCAGCCGGGATCGCGCGTGCCCGACAAGGCCGCAGCGCTCGCCCTGCTGCGCGCCTGGGTTAAATGAGCGAAGGCGGCGCTACCCGGCGATGAGCCGCAGCGGCTGCATCGGCGGCAGGATTTTCCGCGGGTCCATTTCGAGCCAGTCGCGCAGCACGCTCGCGTACACGCGGCGGAAGTCGCAGCCGAACGCCAGGTCGCCGCGGTGCAGGTTCGAGAGGCTGGGCTGCTTTTCGTGCAGGCCCGGCCGCACCTTCGAGCCGAACAGGAACATCGGGGCAGCTTCGCCGTGGTCGGTGCCGCCGCTGGCGTTCTCCTGCACGCGCCGCCCGAATTCGGAGAAGCTCATCACCAGCACGCGGTCCAGCAGCTTGTGCTCATCCAGCGTGTCGATGAAGTCGCTCATCGCGTTGCCGAACTCCTCCATCAGCCGGCGGTGGCGGAATTCCTGCCCCGTGTGCGTGTCGAAGCCGGACATGGAGACGTAGTAGATGCGCGTCGGCAGATCGGCGGCGATCATCCGCGCCACGCGATCGAGGGAGTCGCCCAACTGTCCGCGCTGACGCAAGCCGCCCGCGGCGCCTCGCCGCCGGCTCAGCCCGCGGCCCAGAGCCTGCCGGATTTCGTCCGCTCCCACCTGGGCTTGAAGCGCGGCGCGCTGGAGGTACCCGGCAAGCCCCGCCTCGCTCGCGGTCGCGCTGCCGGCGTTGAGCTTGCGGTAGACCTCCTCGGCCCGCGCGTCGCGTCGCCCGGCGCGCCAGGTCAACGATTCCGGATCCTCGAACGCCAGCGGCATGAAGCGGTCGCCCTGCATCGCCAGCGGCGCCTCAGTCATCAGGGCCACGCCCTGGATCGGCTCGGGCGCCGGGTCGGCGCCGGAGCAGCAGGCGTCGAAGTACCGGCCCAGCCAGCCTTCATGGGTGCGCTGCTCGGGGTCGGCCGTGTGCCAGATGTCCATGCTCGTGAAGTGGCTGCGGTTTGGATTGGGATAGCCGACGCCCTGCACGATAGCCATCCGCCCGGAGTCGAAGAGCTGCTTCAAGCCCGTCGCCGCCGGGTGCAGTCCCACCCCGTCCTTGAGCCGCAGCACGTCCTTCTTGGGAACCGCGAGGCGCGGCCGCAGCTTGTAGTACTCGTCCATTTCGTACGGCACCACCGTGTTCAGGCCGTCGTTCCCGCCGGCAAGCTGCACCACGACGAGAATCCGCCGGCCGTCATTCCCGCGGCGCGAGGTCGGCTGCTGCTGGGCGAGCGCCGAGGCCGTCCGGCCGAGGAATACCGGCATCGTCGCCGCGGCGCTCAAGAACGTCAGGCTTCCGCTCAGGAAGCTTCGTCGCGAGGTGAACAGGGGTTCATTCGTCATGGCGGCCATCCTCTGGTCGATTCGTCCCGCTTTCGCCGCGTGCGGCTCATCAATAGACCTGGAACTCCGGCGTGCTGCAAATCAGGTGCATCGTGCGCCGTATCCGGTCCGCGGTACGGCGCGCGGTCGCGTCGAAGCGCTTCTCGTTCGCGCGCAGGTAATCGACCAGGAGCTGCCGCTTCTCCGGCGGCAGCTTCGTCGCCAGCAGGTGCTCGGCCAAGAAGTCAACGACCTGCTCCGGCGAGCGCAGATTGCGCTCGGTCAGCCAGAGGACCGGATCGAACATCGGCTGTCGGCTCTCGGCTCCCGACGGCTGCGACGCCGCCTGCGTCGGCCGCTCCGCTTTCATACTGGCGCCGTTGCCGCCGCTGGGGGCGCGCTTGCGCGGCGGCTCGTCAGGCTGAAGCGCCTCGCTGGCGCGCGTGGCGCTCAGCAATCCCTCGCGAATGCGGTCGCGCAGCGGACTCGGCGATTCGTCGCGCCTCAGGCTTCGCGCCTCGCCGCCGTAGATCAAGGGTCCGACGGCGTTGTGCCGCGTGTAGAGCGTGGCGGTGTTGATCCAGCTCTCGCCGCCATCCCAGCCTTTCACGTTCGGCGGCTGCATGAGCGCCTGGCCCATCTGCGCCATGGCACGCTCCGCCTCCAACAGCCCGACGATCGGAACGCCCAGCGTCCGCGCCGTGCCGACGACGACGTCCACGGGGCTTTTCACCAGAGCGCCGCGGGCGCCTGGATCGTAGAAAGCCTGGCTTTTGAACAGTCGCTTCATGATCGGCCGCAGCCGGAATTGCTCGCGGCGGATGACCGCGGCGAAGCTCTCGACCAGCCGCCGATCGGGGTCCGGGCGGACGAAGTGCTCCAGCAACTTGCGCGCCAGGTGCCGCGACGCCGCGGGCTGATCGAGGATCGCGTCGATTACGTCCGTGCCGTCCAGCCGGCCGGTCTTCTTGAGGACGGTCTTCACGCCGTCATCGTGCGCGCGGGCCCGAAAGATGAACCCGTCCTCGTCGAAGCTCCAGCCGGTGAACGCGCGGGCGGCTTCCTTGACGTCCTGTTCCGTGTAGTTGCCCACTCCGAGCGTGAACAGCTCCATCAGCTCGCGGGCGAAATTCTCGTTCGGCTGCTCCTTGCGGTTGCGGACGCCGTCAAGGTAGACCAGCATCGCGCGGTCCTTGGCGATCCCCACCAGCAGGTCGCGGAACGGATCGAGCGCGTGGCGCCGGAGGAACTCGTTCTGCTCCAGCATGAATTCGGCGCGCTTCACCTCACGCGCCCCGCTGGTGAACAGCCCGTGCCAGAACAGCGTCATCCGTTCCTCGAACGGCCGCGGCGACTCCACCATCCGGCGAATCCACCACAGGCGGACCGCCTCCAGCGCGCGGCGCTCCTGCTGCAAGCGCTCCTCGATTTCCCGCCGCCGCTGCTCCTCGCTCAGTTCCGAGCGTTCGGCGCGGTCCGGGCGCTCGCGCAGCGCCTCGGGGATCGCCGGCGGCGGATCGTCGTACGGCGTCTGCGTGAACTCGACCAGCGAATCGACCGCGCCGTCCAGCCCGAGTGCCAGCAGGTGGTCGATCTCGGCCGGCGTGCCGCCGAAGCCGGCGCGGCGCAGCAGGTGCGCCGCGGCGGCTCTCGTCCAGTCGTCTCGGGCGATGGTCTCGAGTGAAACCGGGTCGGTGGCGGCGCGCAGCGCGCTGGGCGCGAACGTCAGATCGAGCAGAATTACCGCGAGAATCCAGGCGCGGGACATGGCCAACCTCACGGATGAGTCCCTGACGACAAGCAGTCTATCCAGACTAACGCCAAGCGGCCGCCGGAATTGCATCGGCCAAACCGCCCGGTCTGGCGGGCATGCCGGCCGCCGCCGGCAGCGCTCGAGGCCAGCCGATAATTGACTCGTCCGCGGCGGGGTTCTACGATCCCCGCATCCGCGGGACGACCCGCGATCGGGATCGAAGGAGGCGCACATGGCTGGCGCGAACACGCTCGAATTTACCGAGGAGAATTTCGACGCTGACGTGCTCAACGCGCACGTGCCAGTGTTGGTTGATTTCTGGGCCGAGTGGTGCGGGCCGTGCCAAATGATCGCGCCCGTCATCGACGAGCTTGCGACCGAGTACGCCGGAAGGATCAAGGTCGGCAAGGTGGACGTGGACAAGTGTCCGAATGTCTCGGCCCGCTTCGGCGTTTCCAACATCCCCACCGTGATCGTCTTCCAGGGCGGGCGGCCCGTCGAGCGCATCGTCGGGGCCAAGACCAAGCGCGATTACAAGGCCGTCGTCGACGCGAAGCTGGGCGGCTGACTCCGAATCGTCGGCAGGTCGCCGGCGTTCCCAACGTCTGGAGCGCGATGGGTCTGTCGTTCGGTCTCCCGACCGATCGTGCGCCACGCTGGGCATCCTGAACGACGTGCACGCGAAGCGAAGCTTCTCCAATTCAACCGTCCGGGAGGCGATCTTCGGACTGTTCTTGTCCTCGGACTTGGAGGTCCGGCGCTACGAAACCCGTTGGGCTCGCAACTCCGACGCTCTGGCGCTCCCCACCGGACCGCCGGCCGAATTCCCGATCCGAAATCCAATATTCAAGGTCGGAAGTCACCGATCGCCGCGGACCGCGCGCCACGTTCCGCCAACGCATACCTCTCGGACGCATTCGCCGCCCGACCCGAGGATCAGCGCCGCAAGCAGCGTCTCGGCCGTGCAGCCGGCCAGCGACGGGTGCTCCAGGTCGATCGCCACGAAGTCCGCGTGCCGCCCGGGTTCGATGGCGCCGGCGTCCACTCCGAGCGCCGCCGCGCCGCAACGCGTCGCGCTTTCGAGCAGCCGCGGCGCGAGACGGCCGGCCGCGTCTGCGAACACCCCCCGCGACTCGGACCGCAGCCGCTGTGCGAACTCCAGCCAGCGCAGCTCTTCGAGCATGTCCAGCCGGACATTCGAGTCCGTTCCAAGGCACAGCCGGCCGCCCGCCGCGAGCATCGCCGGTGCGTCCGCGATGCCGTCGCCCAGATTCCCCTCGGTGATTGGGCACAGGCACACGCCGGCGCCGGCCAACAACCAGCGCTGGAGCCGGGCGGGCGTGGCATGCGTGGCGTGAATCGCCGTGAACCGCGGACCGACCGGCACGTGGTCGAGGACCCACTCCATCGGCGAGCAACCCAATGCGGCGACGCATTCCTCGACCTCGCGCCGCTGTTCTTCCAGATGCACGTGCACGGGAAGTTGCCGCGCCTCCGCTTCGCGGCACAGGGCGATGAAATCCTCCGGCGGCACGGCGCGGACACTGTGCGGGGCGATCGCGACGCTCTGTGCACGCGGCTCGACGCGCCGTTGCAGCGCGTCAACCTGTTCGGTGAACCGTGCGACCGACGGCGTCGCGAACCGGCGCTGCCCGCCGGCCAGCGGCCGCCCGATTCCTCCCGTGCGGTAGTACGACGCCAGCAGCACGAGCCGGATGCCGACCGCCGCAGCCGCTTCGATGACTACGTCGTCGAACGCGAAATCCAGCGCGCCGGCGTCTTCGTGATGCAGATAATGGAACTCGCCGACGGTCGTGATCCCGCACGCGAGCATCTCGACGAACGCCTGCTCGCACAGCCTTCGCATCTGCGCGCGGTCCAGCGACTCCACCAGCGCGTACATCGCCTCGCGCCAGGTCCAGAAGCTTCCCACGCCGCACGGATAGCTCTCACCCAGGCCGCGCAGCCCGCGCTGAAACGCGTGGCTGTGGGCGTTCACAAACCCAGGCAGAAGCGCGCAGCCCTCGAACCGGCGCGTCGGAGGCTGCGGCAGGGGGCCGACCGCCGCGATCCGCCCCGCGGCGTCCACCTGCACGCGAACACCCGGCGCGAACGCGCCGTCGACATACGTGAGCCGGGCCTCGATGATCTGCTCAGCGGCCACCCGCGACTCCATCCTCCACGCAGAAGCGGCGAATGATCCGATCCAGCAGTTCGCCGCCCGCGGCGAGCTGGTCGATCGCGATGCTCTCGTCCGGGCGGTGCGCGTCGGTCATATCTCCCGGGCCGCATAGAACGCAATCCAGTCCGAGCCGCGAGAGCGTTCCGGCGTCGCTGGCATAGAGCGATCCGAACGACTCGCGCTGTCCGACCAGTTCCGCAAGTTGCTCGTTCAGCGGCGCGCCGGCCGCGCACAACATTGGCGGGCTGTCGTTCAGCACCTCCAGCGAGACGGCCGAACGGACCGCCGCAGGCAGCTCCGCCAGCGCGTCGCGGACGCGCTGCACGGCGGCTTCGGATCGCTGCCCCGGCAAGAGGCGGATGCCCAGCGTCAGATCGCAGGCTGCGGGGACGACGTTCACCGCCTCCCCGCCGCGGATCACGCCGACATTGAGCACCGGGTACGGACACTCGGGGAAGCACTCGCTGGTCTCGGTCCGCTCGCGACGCATGATTTCCGCCAGCCGCGCAAGCGCGACGACGACCGGACCGGCGCGCTCGATGGCATTCTCGCCCAGGTGCGGAAAGCCGCTGTGGGCCGGCTTGCCCGCGACGCGCACACAAACGCGCAGGTGCCCCTTGTGCATGCGCACCACGCGCAGCCCGGTCGGCTCGCCGACGAGCACGTTCCGGGGAAGCGGGAACTCGTGTCGCCATTCGCGTACGAACGCCTGCGCTCCGAGCGAGCCGAGCTCCTCGTCCGAGGTGAGCAGCAGCGCGAGCGGCGCGCGCAGCTCGTTCTCGCGCGCAGCCGCGAGCCGGTTCAGCGCCAAGGCGAGAAAACCCTTCATGTCGGCCGCGCCCCGCCCGTAGAGCCGCCCCTCGCGCTCGACGAGCCGGAACGGCTCGCTGCGCCAGCCGGGCTCGTCCGCCGGGACGACGTCCAGGTGCGCGCTGAGCAGCAGCCCGTCCGGACCGTCCGGCCCCTTGCGCGCCAGCAGGTTCACCTTGCGGCCGCCGTCGTATTCCTGCCGCCAGACGTGACAGCCGGCGGATTCCAACCGGGCGCTCGCGAAATCGGCGATCGGGCGGCTCGGCTCGCGGCTCACGGAGGCGAAGCGCACCAGCTCCGCGAGCAGCGCGATGTCGGCGCGGACCCGTGATGTCCCCGCGGCGGCGCACATGCATGCATGGTACCCGCCGCGGCGTGAAGCGCGGGATTTCGCCGCCGGCACCCCCGCAGCCGACGTCCGGCTGCGCGGAATTTGCGACCCCGCGCGACCGATACTATGCTCTGACACCCGCGGCCAAAACGAGGGAATTCGCGCAACACATGCACGTCGCGTACATCCATCAGCACTTCACGACCACCGGCGGCGCGGGGGGGACGCGCTCGTACGAGATGGCCCAGCGACTGATCGCCGCCGGCCACCGCGTGACCATGATCTGCGGCATGTACGACCTGAGCGACGTGACGGTCGCGCCGGGCCAGCGCGTCGGCGAGAAGCACGTGGACGGCATCCGCGTCCTGTGCGTCGCGGAGCCGTACGCGAATAAGATGAGCTTCGCCCGTCGGGTGCTGGCGTTCGGCCGCTTCGCCCGCGCGGCCGAGAAGCTGGTGCGTTCGCTGGACGCCGATCTGGTGTTCGCGACCTCGACGCCCCTGACGGTCGGTCTGCCGGGGATGAAGGGAGCGCGGGCGCTCGGCGTGCCGTTCGTGTTCGAGGTGCGCGACCTGTGGCCGGAGCTGCCGATCGCGATGGGGATCATCAAGAACCCCGCGCTGATCTGGTACACGCGCCGGCTGGAGCGGAAGATCTACCGCGCGGCGGATCACATCATCGCGCTCTCTCCCGGGATGAAGGAGGGCATCGCCCGCACGGGCTACCCGGCCGAGCGCATCACGATGGTCCCGAATGGCTGCGACCTTGAGTTGTTCAAGCCGAGCGACGAGCCGCTTACGGACGCGCGCTTCGGCGAACCGGGCGAGCTGCGCGCCGTGTTCACCGGCGCGCACGGCAAGGCCAATGGGCTGCACGCCGTCCTCGACGCGGCCGCGGAACTGAAGCGCCGCGGCGAGCGCGGCATCCGGCTGGTGTTCATCGGCAAGGGGGGTGAAAAACCGGAACTGATGGAACGCTGCCGGCGCGACACGCTGGACGGGCTGGTGACCTGGGTCGATCCGATCCCCAAGAAAGAGCTTGCCCGGCTGCTGCCGCAGATGGACGTGGGGCTGATGGTGTTGCGGAACGTGCCTGCCTTCTACTTCGGCACGTCGCCGAACAAGTTCTTTGACTACGTCGCCGCGGGAGTGCCGGTCCTCAACAACTACCCCGGCTGGCTGGCGGGGATGATCGAGCAGCACCGCTGCGGGATCGCCGTTCCGCCGGAAGACGCCCGCGCCTTCGCCGACGCGCTGGTCTGGTTCCGCGACCACCGCGACGAGGCGCGCGAGATGGGCCGTCGCGGCCGGCGACTCGCCGAGGGCGAATTCAACCGCGACCGGCTGGCGGCGCAGTTCGTCGCTGTTCTGGAAGCTGCCTGCCGCGCCGGATCACGGTAGGGGGGACCAGCCCGACAGTCGGTCCCGCGCGCCCGGCAGGGCGCGGGCGCTCGCATCGCCGACCCGCTTCCGTGTGCCGAGGTCCGCTGAGATTGCGGTCTCGTTTCTGCCGCTGATTCCCTCGACAGCCGCGAGGTCCACGTGATCGCTCAGAACACCAGTCCCGTCGCCACGAATTACGGGCACGCGCCGCCGTAGAGCTCCAGCAGCGCCGACAAATCGGCCAGGTCCACGTCGCCGTCGCCGTCCAGGTCGCCGTCCTCGCGCGTCGCGCCGCTCGGCGTGCCGTAATGTGTCAACAGCACCGAGAGGTCGGCCAGCCCGATCAGGCGGTCGCCGTCGAGGTCCTGCACGCATCCGAACTGCACGACGTCCACGCCGTCCGGAACCGGCTGCGCGGCGACCGCGACGCCGAGCGGATTGTAGAACACCAGGTCCGACGGGCCGCCCGAAAGCGGCGTCGTGCCGAGAATCGACGTACCCACCCCCGCGGCGCTGAGCCGCACCAGTTCACCGGCCGTGGAGGCGGCGTAGAGCGTATCGTCGGTCCACGAAAGGTACGTGTCGCGCGGCGAGCCGCTGGGAAACAGCACGGTCCGCACGAACGTGTTCGTGGCGGCGTCGAGCACACGGATGCCGGGATTCGTGCCGGCGTTCCCGACGTAGACGTACGCGCCGCTGGCCTCGACGTCGACGGTCAGCGGGAAGTCCATGTTTCCGAAGCTGCCGATCAGGCTCGACGACGCGCCGTTCACGTTCACCACGGATACGTTGTCGCTGAACGAGTTCGAAACGTAGGCGCGCGTGTCGTTCGGCGAGAACGCCACGCGGATGGGAAAGTCGCCCGTTGGCACGCTCGCCAGCAGCGTGCGCGTGGCGGTGTCATACAGCCGCAGGAAATCGTTGAAGCTGTCGCAGACGGCCAGCACGGCGCCGTTGTGGCTCAGCTCGATGCCGCTGATTTCGGTGTACGCGTAGCCGTTGGCCGAGCCGCACTGGATCCCGCTGAGCTGCGAGACGATCGTGCTCCCGGCGCCGGCAAGCTGGATGAAGCTGATGCGGTCCGTGCCGGCTACGTTCAGCACGTACGCCCACGCCCCGTCTGGCGAAATGCGTACCCGCGCCGGCCGCGAGGCGATCGTCAGCGACGCCACGATCGTGTCGCTGGCCAGGTCGATGATCCGTACGGCGTCGGCGTCCGCCGCGCACACGACGGCGTAGTTGCCGTCCGGCGTGATCTCCGCCGCCAGCGGCCGCTCGCCTACGTCCACGTACGAGCGGATCGTGTTCGTGGTCAGGGCGATGACCGCGACGTTCCGCGAGGTGTTGAAGCACGCCAGCGCGAGCCGCCCGTCGGCTGAAATCGCCAGGTCGCGCGGGTTGTCACCCTCGGGCAGCTCGCCGCTAAGCGCGAAGCCCTCGACCGATCCGCCGGCCCCGTTGATGTTGTAGAAGTGCACGTCCTCGCGGAAGCGGTTGTTCAGCGCGGCCGCGCGGCGCTGCGTGGGGCTGGTCGCGGCGTCGGCGCAGGCCGCCAGCGTGAGCGTCGAGACCAGCGTTTGCGAGGCCACGTCGATGACACGCGAGTTGAAGTTGGAGACGAACGCGTACGCGCCGTCGAAGCTCAGCTCGATGTCGCCGACCGTGCCGGTCATGATCGTCGCGGTCCGTGCGCCGGTGGCGAGGTTGTGGAAGATCAGATTGTTCGAGATCGCCGCCATCACGTGCGTCTTGTCGGGCGTGATGCGCACGAACGGGTCGAAAATGCCGTCCGTCGTGCTGAACGAGCCCGAGACTGCAAGCGTTCCCAGATCAATTTTGGTGATCATCCCCGGCGTGCTGGCGTGCACGATCGCCGCCAGCGTGCCGTCGGCGCTGATGTCCACGCCGGTGGGCAGCGTGCTCGTCGCCGGCAACGCGAGCTGCGCACCGCTGGCGCGGTCGTAGATCGCGACCCGCGCGCTGCCGCGGTCCGGCAGGATGATTTTCGTTCCGTCGGGCGTTACGGCAAACTCGGTGAACAGCGCGCCGCTGATGCCGGACTCGGGCGTGAAAAAGAAGCCGTAGATACCCTGCGGCGTGGTCGGGAAGCTGGAAACCTCGCTCAGCGTGTCCAGGTCGATGATCGAGAACGCGGACGTGACGGCGTCGTTGATGACCCCCACGACGGCGTACGCGCCGTCGCTGGTGATCGCGACGCGGTACGGCTGCTGCCCCGTGACCGGAATGTCCGTGACGAGCGTCCGGGTCGCGACGTCGATCACGGAAACCGTGTGGCTGAGCGTGTTCGGCACGATCGCGTACGCGTCGTCCGGCGTGACGGCGACGTCGGAGGGATAGTCGCCGACCGCGACGGTGTCCGTGACGGTCCGCGTGTTCACGTCCACGAACGTGACGTTGTCGCTGTCCGTATTCACGATCACGACCGTCGCGCCGTCCATCGTGTACGCCAGGTCGCGCGGCAGATCGCCGTCGGGGTCGCCGTTCAGGTTCAGGAAAAGCGAGCCGCGGGCATGCCGGGCCGGGCCGGCGTCCACCTGCACCGGGTCGAGCGGCCGAACGTGTGCCCAGGTTTGAACCGTCGGCGTGATGCCCGCGTCGGCGCTGGCGGGCAACGACGTGACGTCCCGGGCGGAAACAGCGGTCGTTCCTGCCAGCATGACAGCGGTAAGCAGCGAGCAGTGCATCGGCCTCATGGTGTTCCCCTCATTTGCGGGTGGAGGAGCGCGCAAGCGCAAAACCCGCTCGCCCTATCGTGCGGACAATCACCCCGCCAAGTCAATGGGAACCCCGGTAATGCAGACCGTTTCTTCGCACCGGTGAGGGCGGGCAAACGGGAGCGGTCTCCGAACGCGAACAACGTAGCGTCGGATTTCCATGTTTGACGACCTGCGACGCCGCGTGCGTGAAACCGCTCTACCATCTACAAGTCGGCCACCGAGTGCGGCCGCGACTGGACTTGAGGCGCCAACGTGAGCGTGTATTCCCGCTACGTGTTTCCGTGGCTCATGGATCTCGTGATGTCCGGTCGGCGCCACGCCGAGCTGCGCCCCGGCGTCCTGCGCGACGCGCAAGGGGACGTGCTGGAGGTCGGCTTCGGCACCGGCCTCAACCTCGCGCACTATCCGGAACACGTCGGCCGATTGACCATCCTGGAGCCGAATCCCGGAATGCGCCGGTTCTGGCCGCGGCGATTCGCGGCGTCGCAGGTGGAAGTCGAGGAAATCCCCGCGACACCGGGCGGCGCGGCCGCGCTCCCTTCGGAGGCGTTCGACACCGTCGTCTGCACCTGGACGCTGTGCAGCGTCCAGGACGCCCTCGCGTTCCTGGGCGACATTCACCGAGCCCTGCGAACCGGCGGGAAGCTGCTGTTCATCGAGCACGGGCTTTCGCCGGAGTCGCGCGTGGCGCGCTGGCAGCGCCGGCTGAACGGAATCAACCGGCGGCTTGGCGCCGGCTGTAACCTCAACCGCGACATTGGCGCGCTGCTGCGCGCGTCGCCGCTGTCCGTGGAAAGGCTTGAGACGTTCTACATCCCGCGCATGCCGCGGATCGGCGGCTATCAGTACGCCGGCGTGGCGGTCAAGCGTTGACATGCTGGCGCGTTGCGAACGTACGATCGGCGGCGCCGCCTCACCGCGGCGGTGGTGACCCCTGGCGGGCGGATGTCGCGGCCCAGGTCGCCCGCGCGAAGGCGGCCTGCTCGCGCAGCGCTTTGCCGAGCCGGCTCTGCCAGCGAACGTAGACGAGAAAGAGCACGAGCCAGAACACCATCGCCGCGCAGACGGATACGGACATGGCGGTCATCAGCGTCGTACTGCGCGGCCCTGGAGCCGCGGGTGGAACGGCCGGCGTCGATATCGTCGTGGACACAACGCCGGGCGTCGTCCGTTGGGGGGCAACGGGCGGGCCCGCCGCGGGACCCGGCGGCGCCAGCCGGGTTGTGACGATCATCGTGAGCACAATCGGTACAAGCATGATGGCGAACAGCAGGATCAACGAGCGAAACAAATTGCGCGCTCGCGCAACCAGCTTCGGCTCCGGAATTCGATCCGCCAGTTTTCCGCAGTAGCGCAAGTACGCCAGTGCGCCCACGAACATAACCAGCGTCGTTGCGACCAAAGCCAATGCGAGTATCGTTTCTACCACCGGCGTCGTCACAGCCACGTCGCCGAGCACGTCCAGTCCGGCTGCCAGGATGGCCGAGATCACGCCGGTTCGTGCCAGGATGCGAGCCGAACGCGACCTGGTCGGACTTGTGTCGGCGGGGTCGCGCGCCGTGATGAGCCAGACCCCGAATGCGACAGCGGCGAAGGCTGCAAGTATCCCGATGCCGGCAATCACGGGAAGCGCGAGCAACGCCGGGTTTGTGCTGGTCGCCAAGAGTGGGGCGGCCAGCATGCCCGCGCAAACGAGGGCAATTATGCCCACGACAATCGCCGTCAGCCCGCCCATGACCAGCCGTCCGCCGCGCGCGATCCGCTCCACCCACCCCGGCTCGGCGAAACGCAGCAGGTCGCCGCGCGTCGAAAGCCCCACCGCGACGCCGCACTCCGGGCAGCGATGCGCTTCGGTCAACCCGCGTAAGTTGTAGCCGCACTGGCGACAGTAGATGTCGGCCGCGATCGCGCTGCCGGCATCCAGCGGCGGTCCGATTGGCGCTGTCGGCTCCGGCACACTGCTGGCCTGCATGCGGTCGCTCCTGCCATCGACTTGGCGGCGCTGGCGGAAATGCCAGTGCGACCTAAATACTATCTGTGGCGGCGGGACGTGGCACGTCCGCCGGCCGTGCCAAGCCGCACCCAAACCCCGGACGCGGCGATGCAGTGCGACGATTATCCCACGTGGCGGCGCACTCAGCCGGCGATGATCGGTCGCCCCTCAAGCAGCCCGTCGAAAAAGACTGTCCGCCCGTTGGGGGACCGGCCTCCGGGCCGGTCTTGGAGGCCATTGGTTGTGCGCTCCCGCACTTATGCAACGGACAGTTAAGGACGCTCGGCGTTTGAATCCCCGCGCGATGCGCCGCAGGCTGGTTTCTTTGTCCGCTCCGTGGCCGCGCTTGCCGCCGTGGCTGGCGCTGAGCGCGGGAACTGTACGGGTACGCGGCGCTGGCGTCTTCTGCGCCGGCGCTCGCGGCCGGAGCGCGCTCGATCCGCGTGACGGCGACACAGCCGGCGCGTAGCATCCGGGGGATGCCGCGCTCGCTCTACCTGATTGACGGGCATGCGCAGGTCTACCGCGCGTATTACGCGCCGTTCGGCAACCGGAACGCGCCGACCGGCAAGCCGCCCCACGTGAGCCGTGCTCGGCCGGCAGCTACGCCGCGATCGTGCTCGCTCCACCCCTGGGCATTCGTTCCGTTTCGATCCGTACCGGAAGTCACACGCCGAATCCTGTAGCGGACGCTCCGACTCCCTCGCTAGCGCTTCAGGCTCTGGTGGTCTCGCCGCGATCTGGCCACTGCCCGCAGGCGCAAATCCTCCTGGGCCTGCGTGGAGAATTCGCTGCGCGAAGCTAATATCCGGCGCGCAATTGCGTTCATTCCTACAGGTTCGGGCACGGCTCACAGCACTACCAAGGAGACCCACATGTCCACGCGCGCTTGCAGCAACGGGGTGAACCGGAGCCACGGCGGACGGGCGATCTCGTTCGCGTCGGGAATCGCGGCGATCACTGCCGGATGGCTCGCGCTTGCCGGTTGTCCGGGGACGGACGGTGTGCAGGAGCTGTTCGACGCCGCGGCCACGGCGTTCAGCGAGGCGCGCGACGGGACGACCGGCGCCGACGATTCGTCCGCGCAGCCGGGCCATGCGGATTCGGGAGACGCCGCGCCGCAAGGCGACGCTGCCGGTTTGCCGGGCAGCGCGAGCGGCGATCCGAACGCCGACTCGCTGGAGGCGGCCGACGGCGTGGGAGGCTCGTCCGGCGGCGGCAGCGCGACCGAAGATCAGTCCGGACACACAAACGCCGGCTCGCCCCCGGATGAGACTGTGCCGCCGACGGATTCCAGCGAGCCGCCGCCAGCGCTCGCCGGCTCCTGCGCGCAGGGCATTCTGTACGGCGACATCAATGGCGCGGAAGCGACGGCGACCGTAGAGGTGAGTACGCTGACGCAGGTGATGGGTGAAGCCGCGGGCACGATCTACTCCGGCACGACGTACGTCGTGTTCGCCGGCGAAATTCACAGCGGGCCGTATGGGTACGTGTTCTCCGCGGATATCTACGGAGCGAGCGGATTCGGCGACATGGTCAGCTATGCGGACGGGTCGCGATTTCGGATTCGTGTCGACCTGTATCCGGACGGGTTCCTGCTGGCGACGGGCGTGTTCGAGAGCGACTGCGGCGCTGCCGGCTGCGGGCAGTATGTCTTCGCGTGCCGGTAATCGGACGCAGCGGCCGGCGTTGCGCAACGCGTGGGTGCGAATCGGGCACGGCGGTGTTGCGTGCGGACCGACACGGCCGTGACGGGCTTGTAAGCCGGTCGACGATCCTACGGGCGACCAGCCAAGGCCCCTGGCGTTTTGGGGCTCGCGCACGAGCCGTAGCGCCGCGTGACGGCGGCCGAAGCGGCGCGTAGCATCCGGGGGATGCCGCGCTCGCTCTACCTGATTGACGGCCACGCGCAGGTTTACCGCGCGTATTACGCGCCGTTCGGCAACCTGAACGCGCCGACCGGCGAGCCGACCCGCGCCACGCACGTCTTTTTCCAGATGCTGCTGAACCTCGTCCGCGGCCGCAAACCGGACTATCTGGTGATGGTCACGGACGTTTCCGACGAGACCGTCTTCCGCAAGGACATCTACGCCGATTACAAGTCGCATCGCGACCCGCCGCCGGAAGATTTGCCGGTGCAGTTCGATCGCGTGCTGGAAATCCTGCGCGCGGCGCGCATCCCGATCCTTCGTTGCGAACGCTTCGAGGCCGACGACATCATGGCGACGCTGGCCAGGCGGCTCGCGGGACCGGCCCTGCACGTCTACCTGGTCAGCAAGGACAAGGATCTGGAGCAACTGCTCGGGCCGCACGTATCGCTGTTCGATCCGGCCAAGGACGAAGTCATCACGCCCGAGGCGCTGGCGGAAACCAAGGGCTGGCGGCCCGAGCAGGCCATCGAGGCCCAGGTGCTCATCGGCGACAGCGTGGACAACGTGCCCGGCGTGCCCGGCGTCGGGCCGAAAACGGCCGCAAAGCTGATCCAGAAGTACGGCGGCCTGGCGGCGATCATCGAACATGCGGACGAGCTCTCGCCGAAGCTGCGCGAAAGCCTTCTGGCGTTCCGACCGCAGGTCGAAATGGTGCGAAAACTCGTCACGCTGCGTGACGACGTGCCGATCGAGTTCGATCTGGACGCGGCGCGCTGTGAGCGTTTCTCTTGGAGCGCGATGCGGCCGTTGTTCGAGCAGCTCGGCTTCCGCCGGCTGCCGGAGCAACTGCCGCCGGACGGGGCCGAGTCGGCGACGGGCCGCGACGCCGAGCCGTTTCGAGTCTCGCAAACCGCGGACAGGCCGAGCGAACGCGCCGCACGAGACGACGTGCAGGACGCGCCGCCGGCGACGAGCTCGACCATCGCCGCTCCCGAGCCGCGCGTCACGCCGTCGGCGCCGGAGATGCAACGTGCGGCGGCCCGGCTGCGCGAGCCGGACATGCCGGACTGCCGGCTGGTGAACACGCCGGATGCGCTGCGCGAGCTGGCTGCTGCGCTCGTCCGGCAGCCGAGCTTCGCGGTGGACACGGAGACCACCGGCGTGAACCCGGTGGACGCGGAACTGGTTGGGATGTCGTTCGCGTGGGAGGTAGGCCGCGGGTACTACGTGCCGGTGCGCAGCGTGTTTGGCGAGCCGCTTCCGCTTCCGCTCGTGCGGGAGCAACTCGCGCCGATTCTGGCCGACGAGCGGACGGTGAAAGTTGGGCACAACATCAAGTATGACATGGTCGTGCTGCGCAATGCCGGCATACCCCTCCGCGGTCCGCTGTTCGACACGATGATCGCGGCGTTCGTGCTCGATCCTGGCCGCTCCACGTACAAGATGGACGCGCTCGTCGAAGGGCTGATCGGCCATCGCATGATCCCGATCACCGACCTGATCGGCAAAGGTCGCGACCAGATCACGATGGACCAGGTGCCGCTGGAGCGCGTCTGTGAGTACGCCGCGGAGGACGCTGACTACACCTGGCGCATGAAGGAATTGTTCGAGCCGCAACTCCGCGGGGCCGAGGTGGGTCCGCTGTTCTACGAGACGGAGATGCCGCTGGTTGCGGTGCTGGCCGAGATGGAGTTCAACGGCATCCGCATCGACGCGGACTACCTGGCGGAGATGAGCCGGCAGCTCGCCGCCCGGACGGACGCGCTGGTCGAGGAGATTCAGCGGCTCGCCGGCGCGCGCTTCAATCCGGACTCCACCAAGCAGCTCGCCGAGGTGCTGTTCGACAAGCTGGGCTTCCGCGTCGTGAAAACGACGCGCACGGCGCGCTCGACCGACGCGGAGACGCTTGAGACGCTGGCGCGCGAGAACCCCGACGCCCCGTTGCCGTTGAAGCTGCTGGAGTACCGCGAGATCCAGAAGCTGCGCGGGACGTACGTAGACGCGCTGCCGGCGGCCCGCTGCCGCCGGACGGGGCGCATTCACACCAGCTATCACCAGACCGGCGCGATCACCGGGCGGCTCAGCAGCAGCGAGCCGAATCTCCAGAACATCCCGATCCGCACGGAGCTGGGGCGGCTCATCCGCCGCGCGTTCGTCCCGCGGACGGCCGACGAACGCCTGATCGTCGCCGACTACTCGCAGATCGAGCTGCGCGTCCTGGCGCATTTCAGCGAGGACGAGGAGCTGATCCGGGCGTTCCACGAGGACCGCGACATCCACGCGTACGTCGCGGCGCAGGTCAACGGGGTGGCGCTCGAGGCTGTGACGAAGGAGATGCGCGCGCGGGCGAAAGCGGTGAATTTCGGGATCGTCTATGGCCAGACGGCGCACGGCCTGGCGCAGGCGACGGGCATGAGCCGCACCGACGCGCAGGCGTTCATCGACAATTACTTCCTCCGCTACCCGCGCATCCGCGGCTTCATCGACGCCTGCGTCCGGTCGGCGCGGCGCGACGGCTTCGTGCGGACGATGCTGGGCCGCCGCCGGCCGATCGCGGACCTGGACTCGCGCAACCGCGCGGCGCGGGCCCAGGCCGAGCGACTGGCGGTGAACACGGTGGTGCAGGGTTCGGCGGCGGACCTGATCAAGCTGGCGATGATCCGGCTGCACGAGCGGATTTCGTCTGCGCCGCTGTCGATGCGGATGCTGCTTCAGGTTCACGACGAACTCGTGTGCGAGGCCCCGCGCGTGGACGCGGAGCGCTGCGCCGACGTGGTTCGCGAAGTGATGAGCACCGCGATGAAGCTGCGCGTGCCGCTGCGCGTGGACGTGTCGATCGGCGAAAACTGGTTGGAGGCGAAGTGAGCGACACCGTGCAGCGGCCGCGCCTGGTGGTCGGCACGGCCGGCCACATCGACCACGGCAAAAGCCGGCTCGTATACAAGCTCACCGGCACGGACCCCGACCGCCTGCCCGAGGAACAGGTGCGCGGCATGACCATCGACCTGGGCTTCGCCCACGCCCGGATCGACGACGCCGACATCTGGTTCGTCGACGTTCCGGGGCACGAGCGGTTTCTGCGCAACATGGTTGCGGGCGCGACGGGGATCGACCTGCCGCTGCTGGTGGTGGCTGCCGACGATTCGGCCATGCCGCAGACGCGCGAGCATGTCGGCGTGCTCTCGCTGCTGGGTTTTTCGCACTGCCTGCTGGCGCTGAGCAAGATGGACCTCGTGGATGACGCCTGGGCCGACGCGGTCGAACAGGACGTGCGCGCGCTCCTGAACGAGCAGGGCCTGACGCCGCTGGAGGTGTTGCGGACTTCGGCTGAGACGGGGCGCGGGCTGGACGAGCTGCGCGCAGCGCTGGCGCGGCTGGCCCGCGAGCGCCCCCCAGACCCGGTTTCGGGCGTCCGCTGGTTCCGCATGCCGATCGACCGGGCGTTCATGGCGCCGGGACGCGGCACGGTCGTGACCGGCTCCGTCTGGCACGGCGCGCTCCGCAGCGGCGATGAACTGGAATTATGGCCCGCCGGCGCGCGCGTCCGAGCGCGCGACCTCCAGACGCACAACGAGCAGACCGAGCAGGCGGCGGACCGCATGCGGCTCGCGATCAATCTTGCGGGGGTGGCGGTCAAGGACGCCGGCCGCGGTTGCGAGGTCGCGACGCCCGGTTACCTCGAGGCGAGCACGTGCCTCGACGTGTACGTGCGCTCGCTTCGCATGCCGGGGCTGCGCGTTCGGCGATCGCTGCGCCTGCGCCTGCACATCGCTACGGCGGAATCTCTCGCGCGACTCGACCTTGTGCAGCGGCCGGAAACGAGCGCCGTGCACAACGTCTTCGGGCAGCTCCATCTTTCGCACCCGATCGTCGCGACCTGGGGTCAGCGCTTCATTCTCCGGGACGAGGCCGCGACGCGCACGCTCGGCGGCGGGCAGGTGCTGTTGCCGGTCGCGCGGCGGTGGTCGCGCAAGTCGCCGCCGGACACCGAGGCGCTGGCGACGCTGCTTTCCGGCCCGCCGAAACGCCGGCTCGAAATCGCTGTGAAACTGGCGGTTTGGGAAGCGCCTGCGCCGGGGAAGCTGGCGGCGCGCTGCGGCGTCGAGGACGCTGCGGCCGCGGAGCGGTTCTGCCGGCAGCTTGCCAGTGAGAAACGCCTGGTTCGCTTCGGGATAGGCGGAACACAGCACTTTGTGCACCGGGACGTACTGGACGCGGCCGCAACGTCGATCCAGGACCGCATTGCGGCGTTCCTGCGTGAAAACCCACGCGCGGCGGGCGTGCCGCGCCGTGAGATCGTGGGCTGGGTGCCGGCGAGCTGTCCCGAGCGGTTGAGGTCGGCGCTGGCCGAGTGGCTGGTCGGCGAGGGGAAGCTCGTGGAGGCCGGCGGTTTCGTAGTCCCCGCCGGGCACGCCGCGGCGCTGTCCGCCGAGGACCGAGCGCTGTTGGAGACGATTCTCGATGAGTTCGCTTCCGGCGCGTTCCGGCCGCCGGGGCTTTCAGAATTGCGCTGCCGCACGGAGCGCAACGCGCGGCGTGTTGAAGAGCTGGTCGATCTGGCCGCCGCGCAGGGTCGGCTGGTGCGCATCGCCGAGGGGCTGTGGCTGCACGCGGATCGTTGGAGAGAACTGGCGATGACGCTTGTGGCCGCCCTGCGGGAGCGCCGCGAAATCACCGTCGCCGACGTGCGCGCGCTGCTCGACTCCACGCGCAAGTACGTCGTGCCGATTCTGGAGCACGCCGATGCACAGGGGCTTACCCGCCGCCGCGGCGACGTGCGCGTGCTGGGGCCGCGTGCGGGCGAGGCAGAAGGCCGGCCGTGACCGCAAGCGGGCGAGACCAGAGTTGCGAGTACGAGCTGCCTCCGCAATCCTGTAGCTTCGTCGCTTCGACTCCGACGTTACCGTAGGAGCGAGCTTCTGCCGCGGATCGGACCGCGTCGCACGCGGAAGCTCGGCGTCACGAGAAGATGGAGGGCGGCTCGCGGATTGATCACCTACTTCAGTTCGCCCCCCGCGCCAGCAGCACCGGTCGACGCCACGCGCTCGTGTGTGAGCAACCACTTTTTGCGCCACAGGCCGCCGCCGTAGCCCGTCAGCGTTCCGTCGCTGCCGATCACGCGGTGACACGGGATCAGGATCGCCAGGCGGTTTTCGCCGTTGGCCCGCGCCACGGCGCGAACGGCTGTCGGCCGGCCGACCTGCCGCGCGATCTCCGCGTACGAACGAGTCTGCCCGAATGGGATGCTCCGCAAAGCCGCCCACACCTGCTCCTGGAACGGCGTCCCGCGAATCAGGATAGGCAGGTTGAACTCACGCCGCGCGCCCGCGAAATACTCGCCGAGCTGCGCGCGAAGCGCGGACAGGTGACGGTGCTCGGCGTGGAGCACCGGACCGGGAACGCGGCGCCCAAGGGTCTCGAGCTGTGCGCGCAGCGCCCGGCGATCGGCGAATTCGAGCAGGCAGATGCCTTCGTCCGCGGCGACGGCGAAGAGCTCACCCAGCGGCGAGGCGATCGGCTGTGCGGCCAGCTCGCCGGTTCCGCAAGCGTGCGCGCGCTTGGGGGATTCGCCGAACAGCTTTCGAAACGCGTCGCGGAATCCGCTTTCCGATTGGTAACCGCTGCGGATCGCGACCCAGCCTACCGGCTTGCCGGTGCGAATTGCGCGCGCGGCGGCGACGACACGCCGGCTGCGCGCGAAGGCCTGAAACGTCATGCCGAAGTTCCTCCGAAAGTAACGGGCGGCGCGTGCCGGCTCGACGCCCTCGGCCCGCAGGCGCGCCGCCGTGAATCTCTCCTCCGGCCGTTCGTCCACGAGCCGGAGCAGACGCTGCACCCACGCCGGCTGGGCGAAGACGCCCTCGAGCGGCCGGCAGCGCCGGCAGGGGCGATAGCCGCGCCGCAGCGCGGCGCGGGCGTCGGTAAAGAATTCCACGTTCTCGCGCCGCGGTGTCTTCGCGGTGCAGCCCGGGCGGCAGAACACGCCGGTCGTGCGAACCGCCACTACGAACACGCCGACGAACGACGCGTCGCGGCGCCGGACGGCCGAATACATCACGCTTGCCGGCGGCAACACGCTCGCGTCGGGCAGGTCGGTTTGCGTGGCTTCGATGCTCATCGCGAAACGCAGTGTGTCACAGGCGGCGCGGCGCTTCCACCGAGATTTGAGCGCGGAATTCGGATTTCAAGAGCCCGACTCCGATGCGCGACCGGCTGTTGAGCGCGGGCATCTCGCCCCCAGATTCCCCTCGGCACGACGCCCGAATTGGAGCAGTCGTCGCATCCGAGCCGCGCCCGAATCGGGGCAGTAGTCCCATCCGAGCCGCGATCCTAACGGCGGTCAGGAAGTTCGGTGTAGCCGCCGCAGAGTGCACGAAACAGCGCTAACAGCCCGTCAAGTGAAAAAGGCCCACAAGCCAGCGTGGCATTGAGCGGCAACTGGAAGAATGGCGGGTTGAAAACCCGCGCCACACGTTTTTCAACGGGCTGCCAATGTCCTGTCTCTTAAGTACGTCCTGAACGTCGGTGAGTGCAAAGCTCTGCTTTGCGGGGCGAACCAGAGGTTTGCCGTCCCCGGAATCATGGCGCGAATTTCTGAGACACAACACTAACCCGCCGAACCCGGCTGCGTCGGCGGCGCTGGCGTCAGCGCGTCGCGGAGGAATTCGAGGATCCGCCGCTGAACTTCGTCCTGATTGTCGAGCACGGCCTGAAGGTGCTCGCCTTCCCGGAGCATGATGTACTGCTTTGGCTCCGCGGCCGCCTCGAACAATTCGCGGCCCAGCTCCGCGAAACAGATATCGTCCTGCTCGGACGTGACAACCAGCAGCGGGCGCGGCGAGATGCGCTTGACGTATTGCAGCGGCTCGAAGTCGCCCGACACCAGCAGCCACGCGAGTCCGTCGCACAGCGGCGGCACGAACAGCGTCCGGCGCAGGTGCCGCGACGCGATGCGGCGATAGCTGCTGAACGCGGCGTCGAGCACCACCGCGCGAATCTCGGGCCGCTCCGCCGCGACCACCGTCGCGACCGCGCCGCCGAGCGATTGCCCGAACGCGGCCAGGCGCTCGCGGTCCACGTCGGGGCGGGTCAGTACGTAGTCGACCGCGGCGTGCCCGTCCCGGATCGTGCCGGCGCGCGAGACGCGTCCCTGCGACTCGCCGTAGCCGCGATAGTCGAACATCAGCACGTTGTAGCCGGCCTGCGGCAGCCAGCAGACCAGCGCCACGTGGTTGCTGATGTTCGCGGCGTTACCGTGGAAATGCACGATCGTGCCGCGTGCTCGGCCGGTCGCGGGAAGAAACCAGCCCGCCAGCGTCAGCCCGTCGTGCGTCGGGATGGCCACGTCCTCGTGCCGCAGGCCGAACTCCTGCGGCGAATACCAGCGCTCGCGGCTCGGATAGTAGAACAGCGTGTTGGCGCAGCCGAACATGACGACCACCAGGAACGCCGCAAGGAACGCCCCGCGTACCGCCCAACGTACGCGGCGCCAGAACCTCCGTCGGTCCTTTTGTACGGCCGGATCGTGGTCCGCGCGGGCGTTTGTGGGCGTCAAGGCTTCGGCGTCGCTTGCTCCGGGGCGCGCTTCTGGACCGGCGAGGGTGGACATGCGTCGACTCTTCGTCGTCGATACTCCGCGGCAACCTCGATTGAATGATACCGGGCCGGCGCGGCGCGTGCTCATTCGCCGTGCGGCGCAAGGAAGCCGTCGCGCAGCAGCCGTTCCAGCAAGCCGTCGAGCTCGGAGAGCTTCAGTACGGTCGTCCGGCCGGTGCGCAGAAATCTCTGACGATCAAAGAGCTCGTCGTGCCCGCGCGGCGACATGGGCGTGAGCCGGATCGTCCCGTGGAACAACCCGACGTTGCGGATGGTCGCACCGTCGATTCCGACGCCCTCGTCATAGACGATTTCCAGTTCGAGCGGCTCCAGCCGTGCGGCGCCGGGCGTGTCGGGAGCAACCCCCGGGGGGCGGAAATCACGGGCCGTGAGCACGTGCCTACCCGGGGTCGGCGAGGTCACTTTGACCTGCCGCGCCGACTGCGCCATGAGGCAGATCAGCTCGTCGATCTGCGTTGCGTCGGCGTGGCCGAACAGGAAGCTCCCCAGCAGATACTCGATGTCCGCCTGCGGGTTCATGGCCACGATCGGCGGCGCAGGTCCGCGCGGCGGCTCGGGCGAATCCGGCGGCCCGACCCACCCGGCGGGGAGGCGCTCGGCGATCGCGCGCAGCAGGTGTCCGAGCCCGTCCAACTCCACCAGAATCCCCTGCCGCGCCAGGTAGACCAGTGGCACGGCGAGCGGGTACTTCTCAAGCAGCGATTCGGAGATGCCGCGCAGTTGGAAAAACGCCCACTGCGTGTCCGAGCGCAGCGCCGCTGCGCTCTCAAGATCGATGAACGGCTGGACTTCGTCGTATTCGTTCGCGCGGAGCCGTGCTTCGACGTAGAGCGACTCGGTGTGGCGCGCGGGAGCGCCGGGCGGCGCATCCAGCGGCGGCACCCCGTAGCCGAGGATCAGGCGCCCGTCGATTCGAAAGCCCTCGTTGCCGATGTTCTCCAGCGTGATCTGGAAGCCCTCAAACAGGTTCTGACGCAGGCGGTGCACGATCGTGCTGGCCTCAACGACGGTCGGTCCCGGCAATGCCACGAGCATCACATAGAGCGCGACGCAAGCGGCCGCGGTCGTGACGAACGCCGTGAACCAGCGCACCCGGCGCCGAAGCGACATGCGCTGCTGTGGCGCCGAGTGCGAAGGCTCGGCGCGTTTCCACCCGGCGACCTGCTCGAGAGTGGCTTCCGGAGGCAGGCGCAGCACGCGCACTGCGCGGCGCAGGTTCTCGTCAAGCTGCCGATCCTGGCCTTCATTCATCTGTGACATGACGCCGTCCTTGCCGTGTATTGTCCCTCCCGGCGCTCGCCGAAGCGCAGCGGTGCTCAGTCCTCCGCCGCAAGATGATTCAGCCGGCTGCGCAACGCCTGCCGCGCTCGGTACAGCCTGCCTTCAACGGCCCGCGTGCTGAGATTTCGTCGCCGCGCGAGCTCGTCATGCGAGCAGCCGTGGAAGTAGTGCTCGACGATCAGTTCCTGCTCGTCCGCGTCGAGCTCGGTGATCGCCAGCAGAAGCTGCTGCTCGACCTCCCGCCGCGACAGGTAGTCCAGCGCAAGCGGGCGCGTCGTCAACTGCGTGGCGATTTCGGCGGCCAGTTCGGCGTCCGGCAGGGGGGCGTGCCGCGGTCGCCGGCCGAGGCGGCGCCAGTGCGTCCGAATGAGGTTCCGCGCCACGGCCCGCAGCCAGAACTCGACCTCGTTGGGCGGGACGCCGCCGGAGTGCTGGCAGGCCTGGCACCAGGTCTGCTGGAGGATGTCGTCTGCCAGGTGCGAATCGCCGCCGACGCGCACCAGCACGAACCGGTAGAGACTTCGGGCGCAACGATCAAACGCCGCCTGCATGCGATCAGCATCGCGCGCGCGCGGTTCCGCGTCGACCCCCGCCTGTGGGTCCACCGCCGGACAATCCACCGTCGTCCCGTCCATCCACGCACTCCGCGGGGCGCCGAGCGACGTCGCTTTCGTCATGGATAAACGCGGGCGCGGCCATCGGCCCACGCAGAATCCGTCCCGCAGAGCGGGCAGGGCGGTCCGACCGTCATTTGGCGCCAGGCGAAGGCCCGGCGAGGAATCTCGGACTCGGAGGTCCGACGCCACGGCGCAGGGCCGACGCTACGGCGCAAGTCCGCCGGATTTCGCCGTCAGTTCGCGCGTGTCTCAGGCATGGATCGCCCGGCCGGCGACCGCCAGCGCGGCCTCCTTCAGCGCTTCGGCGAGCGTGGGATGGGCGTGACTGCTGCGGGCGATGTCCTCCGCGCTGGCGCCGAACTCGATCGCCACCGCGGCCTCGGCGATGAGGTCTCCCGCGCGCGGCCCGATGATGTGGACGCCGAGCACGCGGTCCGTTTTGGCGTCGGCCAGGACCTTAACGCGCCCGTCGATGTGACCGAGGGCCTTGGCCCGCCCATTGCCGCGGAACTGGAACACGCCGCTGCGGTACTCGATCTCCGCGACCTTCAGCTCTTCCTCGGTTTTGCCGACCGACGCGATCTCCGGTTCGGTGTACACCACGCCGGGAATCGCATCGTAGTTGACGTGACCGTAGCCGGTCGCGATCCGCTCGACGCAGGCGATGCCCTCTTCCTCGGCCTTGTGGGCGAGCATCGGGCCGCGAACCAGGTCGCCGATGGCGTAGACCCCCGCGGCGCTGGTGGCGAAATGGTCATTCACGACGACGCGGCCGCGAGCATCGAGCTGCACGCCCGCCGCCTCCAGTCCCACGTCGGCCGTGTTGGGCACGCGGCCGACGGCCATCAACACGCGGTCGCAGCGCAGCGGCTCCATGCCTTCCGCTTCAACCACGCAAACGTCATTCTCGACATGCGCGCCGGTCACCTTGCAGCTCAGCCGGAAATCCAGCCCTTGCCGCTTCAGGAGCTTCTGAGCCTCCCTGGCGATCTCCAGGTCCATTCCGGGGAGGATGCGGTCGAAGTATTCGAGAACCGTGACCTTCGCCCCCAAGCGCGACCAGACCGAGCCCAGCTCCAGCCCGATGTACCCTGCCCCGATCACCACCAGGTGGCCGGGGACCTCGTCGTAGCTGAGAGCCTCCGTGCTCGTGCCGATCCGCGACCCGTCAAGCTCGACGCCTGGAAGACTGATCGGCCGGCTTCCCGTGGCCAGGATGATGTGGCGCGCCTCAAGCTCTTGCCGGCCATCGGCGCCTTCCACCACGATGCGACCGGCGCCCCCCAGCCGCGCGTGCCCCGCGTAGCGCACAATCTTGTTTTTCTTGAACAGCGCTTCCACGCCGCTGGTCAGCTCGCGGACCACCTTGTCCTTGCGGCGGAGCATGACCGCGAGATCGAGCCGCACGTCGCCGACGTTCACGCCGTGTTCGGCCAGCTTGCGGGCCTCGACGTACTTTTCGCTCGATTCGAGCAGGGCCTTGCTGGGTATGCAGCCGATTCGCAGGCAGGTTCCGCCGAGCGCGGCTTCCTTCTCCACGCACGCCACGCGCAACCCGAGCTGCGCCGCCCGAATGGCCGCGACATAACCGCCCGGACCCGCGCCGATCACGACCAGATCATGCTGATTCATCCGCCACTCGCCTCCCCCCAACGCCGCACCGCCGGCGCGGCCGCGCCGGTCGCGCCATGCGTGATTCTCCGGCCGCTCCGGCCGGAACGCAAACCGCGGTGCCGACCGGACTCCCGCGGCAAATCGACACGACGGCTTTCCGCGGCCAGAATGGGTCCGATGCAGTTCCTGAATCTCGACGTCGTGCACGTGATCGCGCGGGACACGCCGCAGGCGCGGCTGGAGACGCTGGCGGCGCTCCGCGCCCGGAGCGACCTTGTCGCCGCGCAGCGGTTGGTCTGGTTTGGCCGCGGCGGGCCAACCGCTGCGGGACTCACGCCGGACGCGCGGATCGCGGCGCCGCTCGGCGTCGGGTGGTTGGCGCGCTCGCCGGCGGCCGTCGTTCGCGCGGAGCGCGCGACCATTCTGCACTTGTGGTCGGCCGACGCGCTGGCTTGGTGCGCGTCGCACATGCCCGCGATGCGCCGATGGACAACGGAGTTGCACCCCGCGGCGATCCGCGTCCTGGCGGACTTCGACGTGTCGTTTGACCGACGCCGCCTCGCGCAAGCGCTGGACACGGCGCTGGAGATCCACTTCGTTACGCCGACTCTCATCGCACGGCGGAACCTGATCGCCGCCGGCGTTCCGCCCCAGCGCTGCGCGCTCGTCCGCGATGCCGTCGATTTTTCGGCCCTGAGCGCTGCCGATCGCCGCCGTACTCGCGCGCGGCTTGGGTTGGCGGAAGATGAGATTGCGGCGGTCGCCCTGGCGCCGCTGACGCGCGCGGGCGGCGCGTTCTACGGCGCCTGGGGTGCAATGCTGGCGCACAAGATTCAGCCGCAACTGCGGTTCGTGCTGTGTGGCGGCGGGCATGAGGCTCGCCGCACGGAGGAGTTGGTTCGCGCCGCCCGGCACGCCGATATGGCGATTTTCTTGCGCGGCGGATTCACGACGCCCGAGCTTGCGGCCGCCGCCGACGTCGTGCTGTTCACGCCCGTGGAGGACGTGCCGCTCCAGTCATTGGCATGGGCGATGGCCGCAGGCAAGCCAATCGTGGCCGCGGCGAATCCGGCGACGACCGAGCTTCTGGTTCACGGGCGCAACGCCTGGCTGGCGAAGCCGGGCGATCCGAAGGACATCTGCCGGCGGATACTGGGCGCGATCGAACGGCCGAACGAGTCGCGCACGCACGCTCAGAACGCGGGCTGGCAGGCGTTTGGTCTGTTCAGCCGCCAGCGGCAGGCGCAGCAGTTCCGGCGCGTGTATTCGAACCTGCTGAATGGCGAGGAAGTGGGGCAGGGACTGATGGATCCGGCGGCGTAGGAGCGGCCTACTGCTTCTGGCGCGTGTTGCCGCCGGCAGGCGATTCCAAACTGAGCCCGACGTGAAAGCGAGGGCAGTAGTTCTCAGAATTCTCCCAGCCCGTCGAATCGCTTGGGGCGCGGGTTTTCAACCCGCGTTTTCGCCGGTTGAAATTCGATGCCGCTCCCGGTGGCGTGCCGGTTTCGACGGGCTGCCACGCGCGAACGGGGGGAACGCCGCGTGTCGCACGGACATTCCCTCGCTTGCGCGTCGGGCTCGGCTGCGAGTCAGGCGCGGTTGGCGCGATTGCCGCCGTGCCGGACTTACGGTTTGCCGTTCGACGCACCAGCGGGCGGTGACGCACCTTGCTTGGTGCTCTCGGACGGCGCAGGTTTCTGCCCCGCGTTGTCGCCAACCGGGCGAACCTGGCTGGTAAGGTCTGCCGTGGATCCGCCATTGGACTTCGTGGGCGCGGGAGCGGGCGCCGGCGTCGGCTGCGCGGGCTTCTGCGGCGCCGGAACAGGCGGCGGCGTGGCGCGCTGCGGTAATGCCGTGGCGGAGTTCGTCGGCGGCACTGCCGGGGCCGCGCCGGTGTTGGCTGGCTGAGCGGGCGTGGGGGTCGGTGTCTTCGTGACTTTCGGCGTCGGAGTGGCGCGAGTGGTTCCGCCGGCGGGCGCGGGCGACGCGGTGGCCTGCGGCGGGTGCGCCAGCAGCGACTCGAGCTCCTCGAACCGCGTCAGCGTGTCGAAGTCCACGCAGTTCGGGTCGCTCTCCGCGGTCTTGTCGGCCAGCTCCGCGCGGCTTGGCTCTGCGGGACGTGCCGCTCGTGCTGGAGTCGCGGGCGACGCCGAACCGGCTGCTTGAACCGGCGGCGCGATCGTCGTCTGCGCCGTCACGGTCGGCTTGGGGTCTTCGACGGCCGAGAGCATCGCCGGCGCGTCTGTGACGGCGGCGATCCGCACGTCGGATGCGCTCGGCGTCGGCGAAGTGCGGCCGGCGGCGAGGCGCGCCACGTGGTGAAGCTGCTCGCGGGCGGCCTCGAAATCCGGCCGGGCCTCGAGCGCGGCCTGAAGGTACTGGGCGGCGTCGGCGTACCGGTTGGCCTCGGTGAGCAGCAGGCCGATGTTGAAGTACGCGTCGGCCGGCGTGCCGACCTTCTGGAACTCATCCAGCGCCTCGTCGAAGCGGTTGAGCTTGGCCAGCGCCAACGCGCGGTTCATCCGGGCGCGCTCGTAGTCAGGCTTGAGCGCGATCGCGTCCGCCAGCGTGGCCTCCGCTTCCGCGTAGCGGCCCTCGAGGTACTGGCTGAAGCCCAGGTTGTTCCGCAGCGACGCGGACTCCGGCCGCATCGCGACGACCTTCTCGAACTCGCGCGTCGCCTCGGCGTGCCGCGCCAGCTTGTTCAGCGTGATCCCCAGCCGGTTGCGGGCCGCGACGAAGTTCGGCCGCGCTTCGAGCGCGCGGCGGTACTGCGCAGCGGCCAGCTCGTAGTTCCCCTGCCGCTCCAGGAGGTGGCCATGCGCGAAATAGGTCGCGACGTTGATCTGCGGCTGCTTGTCGTCCGGTTCACGGTGCGGCAGCGCACCGGGCGGCGTGACGACCTGCTTGGACTGCTGGCAGCCGCTCAGCGCTACGACCAGTGCGGCCGCGAGGATCGGGAGGATTCGATGAGGCGTTGCGGGCACGGTGATGCTCCTTTGCTTGCGCCCGTGGATTTACGGCTTGTCCTTGTCCGAACCGGACGCGTTGGACGCGTCGGGCTGCGCGGACGATTTCTTGGCCTGGTAGGTCCCTTCGTGCGACCGGATCAAGATCGCTTCGGCCGCCGGCATGCCTTCGCCGCCGGGGGCGTCCTGCGTGACGGTTTCCGACTTCGCGGAGATGCCGCACTCGTGCAGAAAATCGACGATGGTGCGGGTGCGCGCGTCGACCAGCTCCTTGTCCTCCAGATTGGTGCTGAAGCGGATCGTGCCGCCGTACGCCTCCATCAGCGACGCCAGGCGGCCGAGTCGCTGTTCGCCAAGCGTGGTCAGCCCCGCGCGGTGCGGCAGGAAGTGCATGTCGGACATGCTCATGTCAGCCAGCAGCGCGTTGTCGGCCATGTAGACGAACGTGCCCTGCGAATCGACCGTTTCCGTGGGCTGGCCGTGGGGTGGCGCGTTCAGACGTGGAGACGGGTTGTTGCACGCGCAGAGCGAGAGCAGTATGCCGAGAACCAGGACTCTCTTCATGACTTCAGCCTCCGCACTCCCGCGCTGTGCGCGGGTCGGGCCGCGCCGCCGGTGAGTGCCGCCCGAGTGGTTTCCCATAAAATCGGCAGAGCGCCAGGGCGTCTGAAGCGGCGTGCGCGCCCGGACTCCGCGAATCCGCAACGCCGGAATCTCTGCGAAACCCCGCCGATTCCGATACCATGCCACCGCATGGCCTCAGCGCGACGTCTTGCCGCGGGCGCTTTGATCCTGGTGATGACGGCGTCCCTCGTTTACACGGCGGGCAGCGTCTGGTACGTGCGCAGCGACGCCTACCGGCAGGAATGCGCGCGGACGCTGAGCGCAAACCTTGCTCTTCCCTGCGACATCGGCGCCGTGGTTCCGCGCTCCTGGAGCAGCCGTGAGTACCGCGACGTGGTCGTCTGGCTGCCGGAGCGCCGCGACCACGCGCTCACGTGCGAGCGTTCGATCGTCTACCGTACCCCGGCCCCGGACGACCCGGACGGATACGAGATCGAAATCTTCGGCGGGGCGGCGGAAATCTCGACGCGCACCTGGTTGCGAAGCGACTACCGCGGCGTCGTGGAGTCGGGCCTGCGGGCCGGACTGGCGCCCGGCGGACCGCGGCAAATCCGTTTCGGCGCCATGAGCGTCGCCTTCGAGCGCGACGGGTTTCAGCTCCGGCTTTCGAGCGCGGCGGGCCGCGTTCAGTTGCAGCCTGGAACGCGCGGAACGGCGACGATCTCGGCCAGCGTGATCAACGACTACGCCGTCGCGGAGCCGGTGCTGCTGACGGCCGCGTTCTCGATGCAATCCTCGGGCGCCCGGATCGACGAGCTGTCGCTGACGGCGCCGGAGATACCGATCGCGGCCCTGCGG
The DNA here is from genome assembly GCA_039961675.1 of Phycisphaerae bacterium. Lineage (GTDB taxonomy): Bacteria > Planctomycetota > Phycisphaerae > UBA1845 > Fen-1342 > JABRWC01. The sequence continues at coordinate 2,653 of JABRWC010000094.1, read as the reverse complement.
GCGGGCGCACTCCTCGGCAGCGACATCACCGCTGGGTCGTTCTCCGGGCGGCTGCGCTACGGCGAGGACGAGGGCGGGCGCGCCATCGTCGTCAGCGGGCGCTGCCGCGACGTGAAGCTGGAGGAATGCACGGCGCGGCGGACGACGGTTCCGTGGCGTGGACGCTGCACAGAAATCCAGTTGCAGGAATTGCGCCTGCACGACGGGCGCCTGGAGAGCGTGCGGTTTCAGGGCGCGCTCGCGGACGTGCGGCTCAGCGACATCCTCGCCACGTGGGGGCTGAGCGTCGGCGACGGCGCCGCGACGCTGGAGGTCGGCCGGGCGGAGTTCGCTTCCGGCGGGGTGCAGAGCTTCGTGGCATCGGGCCGCTGCGGGGCTGTATCGCTGAAGGAGCTGACGGACTCACTGGGCCTGGGCGGCATGTCGGGCGAGCTGAAGATCACGATTGACGACCTGACGATCGCGGACAACCAGTTGAAGTCGATGGATGCGACCGTTGTTGTGGAGGACGGCGCCGACTCTCCCAACTGGGTCGAAGGCCGGTTGCTGCGGTCGCTGGTGGAGAACGCGCTGCGCGTCAAGCTGCCGAACATCCTGCCCGAGCGGCTGGAATACACGCGATTCGGGCTGCGGCTGGAGGTGCGCGACGAAATCCTGCACGTCTATGGCACGCACGGCCCGCGCGAGAAGACCATTCTCACCGTGCGGATCGCCGGGCAGGACTGGCCGCTGATCCAGGAGCCGGAGCGGGAGTTCGACCTTCGCGAACTGGCGGACTGGCTGCGGGCACGGGCCGCCGAGCGCCTGCGGCGGCACCTGCCGCATGTCCCCGGCGCGACGCCCTGATCCTTCGCACCGCTGCGGGCGCCGGGTCGCGGCCGCGCCGACGTGGATAGCCGCACCTGTGCCCGCCTATGACGAGACGATTGCCCGGCGCGAGGCACGAGGGGAAGACCGCGCTCGGCCATTTCCGAGGAGGCCGACGATGAGCGAATCTCCCCCGCGGTGCGAACGGTCCGTTGATCGTGCACATCGCTGCCCCGAGAACCGATTCAGGCCCCCCGCGCACAACGAGGAGCGCGGCCCAAGCGCGCGGGCGGGTTGCGGGCTGCTCGCGGCGCGCTGGACGGTGTGCGTTCTGACGCTGCTGCCGGCGGCCGCCGTGGCGGACTTCGCCCCCGGCCGGCTGTACGTGACGGCCCGGACGGGCGAGCTGTGCGACGGCACGAACAACGAGCGCATCTACGAGTTCGACCCGGCCACGGGGCAGACGCGGCTGTTCACGATCCTGCCGACGGAGCACTGCGGCGGGCTGAACGGGCTGGCGTTCACGCCGGACGGGCAGCACCTGCGCGCCTCGGTCTACCGTTGGAGCGAAGTGCTGGAGATCGACGGCGATGGAAACGTAGAGGTTGCTCTGGACGTTTCCGACGGGATTATCGGTCCCTGGGGCGGCAACAACATCGTGTACAACGACGTGGGCGACTTCTTCGTGGTGAACGAGGGGGCGCACAACATCCTCAAGTTCCCGGTCGGCGGCGGCCCGCCGCAGCTTTGGGGCGCGCTCCAGGACGGCGTGCGGGCCGGCGGCCCGGTGGCGCTGGCGCCGAATGGCGACCTGTTATTCGGAGTACAGGGCGTGAACGAGGTTCGCGACAGCCTGCGCTTCACCGGCCCGCGCGAATTCGAAGTCTTCGACACGCTTCCGTTTCCGGTCAACATCGACTCGATGGCAATCGACAGTCAGGGCCGGCTGTTCGTTCAAACCGGCAATACGGGCGGCGGGTTGTTCAGGTGGAGCGTTGACGATGCCGGAAGCCGTGTGCAGTTCAACACGATCGGAGCTTCACCGCATTGGTCCAGCGTTGCGCTCTCGCCCGATGAATCGGTGCTGTACGTTGCGAACAATGGGTTTGTGCGCGCTGTCGATCCCGACACGGGCGCGAGTACGTACATAGGAACGGTCTACCTCGACGGCGACTTCATCGCGGGGTCGGGCATGGTTGTTGCTATTCCTGAACCGAGTTCTCTGTTACTGTTGGCCATCGCAGCGAGTGTGATTCGTGTTGGAAGAGGTGTCCGCGCACGCGCGAGATTCACATCCCATTAGACCAAGGAGGTCACATCACGTTGAACCGGAAAGCACATTGGTCACTCGTAGTTTTCTGCGCCGTGGCAGTTACCGAAGCCTCGGCGCAGCAGGATCCGGCGGATACCTCGCTCGTCGGCGAATGGGGTCCGCTTCATGACACGAAGCTCACAAATCCACGCCAGGGCCAGCCGACGGATGCCATGACCGTCATTCACGCGATTCTTCTGCACACCGGCAAGGTGCTGTGCGTTGACTTCCTCACATCTGATCCGGACACGGTCCCGGCGCGGGTGAACAGGCCGGACGTCATCCTCTTCGACCCGACGAGCGAGCAGTTTGAACTCGTCTGGGAAACCGGACCGAACGGTAGCCCGCCGAACGAGCACGTGCTGTACTGTTCGGGTCACACGATTCTGAGCAACGGTATGGTCCTGATACAGGGCGGGTCGCGAGACCAGCAGTGACCTGCCCCCCATAAACGAGTCCATTCGGGATGTTAGGATTGACACTCGAATGGGCGTTGCTGGGAGGCAGACGGATGAAGGGACGGCACACGCCTGA
>JABRWC010000093.1:0-59814 GCA_039961675.1 Phycisphaerae bacterium | reverse complement strand
GGGCGTAATCGTACTGCTGTCCGCGTGCACAGTCGGCGGCGCGGCCCAATCGACTTCGGACTCGCGTTTCAGCTACCAGGGACACCTTCGCCTGAGCGGCGAGCCGGCCACGGGGGTCGCGGATTTCATCTTTTCGCTCTGGAGCGACCCGGCGAGCCGGCAGGCGCAGCACCGCGTCGGCGCCGGGGCGATCCTCTGGAACGTCGACGTTACGGATGGCCTGTTCAATGTTCAGCTCGACTTCGGCCCGAACGCGTTTGACGGCTCGCCGCGCTGGCTGGAGATCGAGGTCCGCATGCCGGCGGGGCAGGGCGCCTACACGACGCTGTCGCCGCGACAGCCCGTAAACGGAGCGCCGTTCGCCGTCGCCACACGCGGGCTGTTCGTCGATTCGGAGGGAAACGTCGGCGTCGGAACGTCGTCCCCCAGTGCGCCGCTGACCGTCGAGGGGCTGATCGAGGCCCGCACGGGCATGCGCCTGCCCGACGGCAGCGTGCTGACCAGCGCCGCGCTCGGCGGCCTGCCCGCGGTCTATCGCGTCGCCGACTACGGCATTCTCCCTGGCCAGGGCGACGTGTCCGCCGCGCTGCTCGACCTGCTGCGCATGGTGCACGACGCGGGCGGCGGGACGATCGCGTTCGACGAGGGCGTGTACCGCGTGAACAGCCGGCTCGACATCCCCAATGACAACAACGGCGATTTCCGCGTGCCGCCGACGCAGAAGCCGATCCGCATCGTCGGGGCGGGACCGCTCTTCAGCGGACAGGGCGGCGCGCCGAACGGCGGCACGATCATCGAACTCGCCTTCGCCGGCGCCCCGGCGCGGCTGTACACGCGCGGCGACGGGTTCCTCCAGCTCGAAAACCTGACGTTGAGCAGCCCTGCGCCCAACAGCACGCCGCTGCTGATGAGCACCAACACCACGCTGCTGGTGCGCGGCTGCACGTTCTACGGCTCGGTCACGGCGCCCAACTGTATCGAGGACGCGATCGTCCTGGGCGGCACGAGCAACATCATCGGAAACAGCGCCAACGCGCCGTTCCAGGGCTACGGCACGATCATCGAGGGCAACTACTTCAGCCGCGTGCGGCGCGGCGTGTTCCTGCGCTCCTACGGCAACGGCGTGGTGATCCGCGACAACACCTGGTGGCGCACCAGCGGCGGTCCGGACGGCGACGACAACGCGGTCGCGATCGAGTCGCTGGGCTATCACTGGAGCGAGAAGAACGCCGGCGGCGTGATCACCGGCAATTTGATCGAGTGCACGTACTACAAGTACGCGATCAAGCTCACCGACACGATCCAGTTCGCGATCATCGCCAACAACTTGTATGACGCCGAGCACTCCACGCACATGCAGGCGTACTACTATCTGGCCGACTCGACGCGCAGCAACCTGATCATCGACGGCTTCCATTCGTCGATCGACCCGCGGCCCGAGATCATCGACCTATCGCCCGGTCAGGTGAACACGCGTCTCACGTCGCACGGCAACGCGATCTCTTCGCTCGGCGCCAGCCACCTCAAGATGCCGTACGGCTACACGGCCGGCCTGGGGACCGATCCGCAGCCCGACGTGCCGCTGACGATCAAGACCGGCGGTGGCCTGGAGGAGAACAAGGCGATCCGGCTCTATGGCGGGGCGTCCGCCGGCGGGCAGGTCATCATCGAGAGCCGCGTCGACGACGATTATCCGCAGGGCGGCCAGATTCAGTTCGGCGTCTGGGGCCCGGACGACCACGGCGCCAGCCTCGTGGGCATCGACAACACCGGCGCCGCCAGCGCCGTCGTGCACTGCAACGCCAAGAGCGCCGTCGTCAACGTGACCGGCGACCTCGCGCTCACGCAGCCGGGCAAGGGACTGCGCCTGGCCGAGGGCGCGAACGCGCGCATGGGAACGGCGACGCTGAACGGCGTCACGCCTGTAGTCGTCCCGACCGCCGCCGTCACCGCGGTCTCGCGCATCTTCCTGACCAACAACGACCCGAACGGCAGCGCCGCGGTCGGCGGCGTTCGCGTGCTCTCGCGCACGCCGGGCGCGTCGTTCACGATCGTCTCGGACGAACCGCAGGACCGGTCGATCGTGGCCTGGATGATGATCGAACCGAACTGAGCGCGCTGGAACCCGGGCGACCAGGTCCGTGCCGACGCGACGCGATCCGCGGCTTACTCCTTGAGGCCGCTCATCACCACGCCGCGCACGAAGAAGCGCTGCATCGCCAGGAACACGACCAGCACCGGCACGAGCACGCACACGGCCGCGGCCATCTGGAGCGGCCAGTTCGCCCCGCCGTAGGCGTCCTTGAACACGCTCAACCCCACCTCCAGCGTGCGCATCGTCACCGTGCTGGTGCACAGCAGCGGCCAGTAGAAGTCGGTCCACGTCCAGACGAACGCGAACGCCGCCAGCGTCGCCAGCGCCGGCCGCGACGAGGGCAGGATCACGTGCCGGAAGATGCCCCATTCGCCGCAGCCGTCGATGCGGGCCGCGTCGTCCAGGCTCCGCGGCAGCGAAAGGAAGTACTGCCGCAACAGGAACGTCCCGAACGCGGTGCTCAGGTACTGGTACGGCACGATCAGCCCGACGTACGAATTCAGCCAGCCCAGCGAGCCAACCAGCATGTACAGCGGGACGATCAGCACCTGCGGCGGGATCATCATCGTCAGCACGAACGCGGTGAACAGCGCGTCCCGCCCGCGGAAGCGGAGCCGGGCAAAGGCGTACGCGGCCGTCGAGCACAGCGCAAGCTGAAGCGCCACCACGCCCCCCGTGACGAGGACGCTGTTCAGCGCGAACCGCCACACCGGCAGCTCCGGAAGGAGCAGCACGCGCGCGTAATTGTCGAAACGCCACTCCGCGGGCGCAAAGAGCGTCGCCAGCGTCGGCGTCGGCGCCAGCGGCGGATGCAGCGAGGTGAACGCCATCCACACGAACGGCGTGACGGTCGTGGCTGCGATCGCCAGCAGCAGACCGTACAGCAGCGCCGCCTTCGCGCGCCGTCCCCAGGTTGATGCCGCGCTCCGGCTTGGCCCGCTCACACAGACTCCTCCCGCAGCCCGCGCCGCATGAGCCAGAACTGCGCGGCGGCCGCCGCCGCGACGATCGCGAACAGCACGTACGTCTGGGCGCTGGCCAGCCCGATTTCGAAGTTCTGCCACGCCTCCTTGAAGATGTGGTAGGCGACCACGTCGGTCGTCCGCCGGGGACCGCCGCGGGTCATGATGTACACCGGCGTGAAGGCCTGGAACGCGGCGATGGTGGTGGTCACGAACACGAACAGCGTCGTCGGCAGAAGCAGCGGCAGCGTGACGTGTCGGAAGCGCTGCCAGGGGCCGGCGCCGTCGAGGTCGGCCGCCTCCTGAAGCGCTTTCGGGATCGCCTGCAACCCGGCCAGGAAGATCACCATCCGCGGACCGAGGCCGATCCAGGCGAACAGGGCGACCAGCGCCGGCAGCGCGAAGCGCGTGTCGTTGAGGAAGTCGGTGCTTCCAGTCGCGCCGAGCCACGAGAGCACCGTGTTGATCAGCCCCACCTCCGGTAGCAGCACCCAGATCCAGACCATCGACACGGCCACCGGCGAGCTGACCGCCGGCACGAAGAAGAGCGTGCGGAACAACCCAACGCCGCGCAGCGGCTGGCTGACCAGCACCGCGACGGCCAGCGCGGACGCGACGCCGAGCGGCGCCGCCAGCCCGGCGAACAGCAACGAGTTGCCGATCGCGTTGCGGAAGAACGGGTCGGCTGCGAGCTGCGCGAAGTTCGCCAGCCCGACGAACGGCCGCTGCGCCTTGAGCAGGTTCCAGTCGTGCAGACTCAGCCACGCCGCGGCCAGCATCGGCAGGCCGGAGAACATCGCGACGTAGAGCGCGGCGGGCAAGCAGAATAGCAGGCCGGCCCGCGCCTCCTGCCTCGCGGCGGCGCGCGAACGGGCCGTCATGTTCGTGCCTCGGAGTCGGCCCACTTCGCGGCGAATGCCAGCCCCACGGACGTGCTCCCCAAAAGAACTGCCCCAGGCGTCATGGGAGTGCGCAGGCTGGGCCGAATCCTCCAAGCCCAACGGTTGCGTCAGGCCAACCGACTCGACCGCAGCGCGGTTCCGCACGTCGACGACAGCCACCCGTCATGCGCGCGGTCCGATTTCCGGCGACCGGACCCGACAGCGCGGACCCGCGAAGTGAGAGTACTTTGAGAGCAAAGTCGGAGCCATGAGCCGAGACACCGCTGCAAACCCCGGTATTCCAGAGCCTTGCAGCAGGAATCGCCGTTGTAACGGAGAGGGGGGGATTCGAACCCCCGGTACAGTTTCCCGTACACACGCTTTCCAAGCGTGCCCGATAGGCCGCTCCGGCACCTCTCCAGTCGTCCTCGCGCGCCCGGACTCTGCCCGGCGGCTCGCCGCGCACGGCGATGGCTTGCAGCGGTTGCCCGATCCCCGCGTTTCGCACGCGCCGCGCAGGCCCCGAGCGCACGTCGTTGTCCGCCACGCAAGACGAGCCACCGCGAGGCGACCACGCGCAGCTTCACTCGAATAGCCTATGGTCCTGGGATCGCAGCGCCAAGCGCGGTGCGCCGTGCGAAGCGACGCCTGCGCGCCTTGTCCCGCATGCCGGCGATGGGATATCCTCTGCGGTCTTGTCCGGGCGGCTGTGGGGGGCCTGGCGCAGGCCGTACGACCGTGCGGGTCAGCGGCCGTGCGGCCGTGCGACCGCGCTCCTGAGCTGCCGCGCGGCCGGGCGCGGCGCGGACCGGACGATGCCTGGCCGTCGCGGGCGGGTGGAGAGCCGTCGTGAGCTGGAAAGTCATCGACCGCAAGACCGTGGCCGAGGACAAGCTGGGTCCGGGGTTGAGCGAAGCGGCCAAGGAGAAGATTCGCACGTTCTTCTCTCGCTACCCGACCAAGCGTGCGGCCGTGCTGCCCGCGCTGCACATCGCGCAGGACGAGATCGGGTACGTGTCGCTGCGCGCGATGCGGGACATCGCCGGGCTGCTGGAGATTCCGCCTTCGGCCGTGATGGACGTGGTCACGTTCTACACGCACTTCTGGACGCACCCGAAGGGCCGCAAGGTGCTGATGGTCTGCCGCTCGCTGAGCTGCCAGCTCATGGGCGCGGGGGCGCTCCAGGAGGCGATCGCCAAGAAGCTCGGCATCGGTGAGCACGAGACGACCGCCGACGGCGAGTATTCATTCATGACCGAGGAGTGCCTGGCCGCGTGCGATCACGCGCCGTGCCTGATGATCAATGAGAAGATGCATAAGCGCGTCAGCCCGGAGGACCTGGACCGGATTCTGGCTGATCCGGACAACGACAAGCTGGTGGTGCCGCGGAGCGATCTGTTCGACGCGCCGAAGTGATCCGCCGGCGCGACGCACCGGGCACGGGTTGACCGGTCACCGACCGGTCTTTCTCGTCAGACCCGGAGGTCCGACGCTACGGAATCGTCGGACTCGGAGGTTTGACGCTACGGGAATCGTCGGACTCGGAGGTTTGACGCTACGGGAATCGTCAAGCTCGGAGGTTTGACGCTACGGGAGTCGTCGGACGCGGAGGTCCGACGCTACGGGTGCAGGACATGGCGTTCGAACGCGTGCTCATGCGAAACGTCGGCGTGCCCAACAGCACGTCGCTCGAGGTATACCGCAAGTCCGGCGGCTACGAGGGCGCGCGCAAGGTGCTCGCCATGCCCTCCGAGGAAGTCGTCGAGCTGGTCAAGCAGTGCAACTTGCGCGGCCGCGGCGGGGCCGGCTTCCCGGCCGGCGTGAAGTGGACCTTCCTGCCGAAGAACCGCGACGTGACCTACCTTTGCGTGAACGCCGACGAGTCCGAGCCGCCGACGTTCTGCAACCGCGTGCTGATCGAGAACGATCCGCACATGCTGCTCGAGGGCATCCTCATCGCCGGCTACGCGACGCGGACGACCGTCGCGTACATCTACATGCGCGGGGAGTTCACCGAGCAGTTCCACATTCTCCAGAAAGCGCTCGACGAGGCCTGCGCCGCCGGTTACTTCGGCAAGAACATCCTCGGAACGGGCTACGACCTGGAGTGCTACATCCACCGTGGCGCGGGCGCGTACGTCTGCGGCGAAGAAACCGGCCTGATCGAGAGCCTGGAGGGCAAGCGCGGCTGGCCGCGGATCAAGCCGCCCTTCCCGGCCGTGGAGGGCGCGTTCCGCAAGCCCACTGTGGTGAACAACGTCGAGACGCTGGCCTGCCTGCCGCACATTTTCACGCGCGGCGTGGAGTGGTGGCAAGGCATCGGTCCGGACCACTCCAAGGGTCCGAAGATGTTCTGCGTCAGCGGTCCGGTGAACCGCCCCGGCTGCTACGAAGCGCCGATGACCATCACGGTGCGAGAACTGATCTACAGCCCCGAATTCGCCGGCGGCATGCGCGACGGCCGCAAGGTCAAGTGCGTGTTCCCCGGCGGCATCAGCATGGGCGCGCTGCGCGGCGACCTGTTCCCCAAGGCGCCGGACGGCAAGATCGACCCGAAGCAGGACCACGACGAGCTGGACATGAAGTTGGACTTCGACGATCCGCGTCGCTACGGCCTGCTGGGGCTGGGCACGGCCGCGGCGGTCGTGGTTCCCGAAGACACCGACATCCGCGACGTGCTGGTCAACGTCACGCGTTTCTTCTCGCACGAGTCCTGCGGACAGTGCACGCAGTGCCGCGAGGGCACCGGCTGGATGTACAAGATCGCCCGGCGCATCCGCGCGGGCGCGGGCCGCTCGTACGATCTCGACCTGCTCGCCGAGATCACGCAGAACATGGGGATGATGCCGGGGCTGAGCATCTGCGGCCTGCCAGACGGGGCGGCGTTCCCGGTGCGGACGCTGGTGACCAAGTTCCGCGCCGAGTTCGAGGCGCACATCGCGCGGCAGAAGCCGGGCGCGGCGCTGGAGTACGCGCGGCGGATCAACCCTGCCGCGTACGAGCTGCCCGTGCTCGAGGGCCGGGCGGTCGCTCCGCCGCGCGGCAGCATGGCGCACGAGCATTTTGCGGGGACGCAGCGATGACGGCGGCGACAAGGCCGCGAGATGGAGCGGCATGGGTTTAACGTTCGTCCGGATAGAAGTCCGCAAGAGCCGCGAGTTTGAGCGCGCCGAGTTCGTCGAGTTCCTCGTGGATTCGGGCGCGGTCGATTCGCTCGTGCCCGGCGCGCTGCTCGAGAAGCGTGGCTGCAAGTCGTACTGGCAGCAGGAGTTTGTCGTGTCCGACGGCACGAAGGTCGCGCGCCGCGTCGGCGACGCGTACTTCGAGTACCAGGGCGTCGGCGGACCCGCGCCCGTGATTTTCGGGGAGCGCGGCGACGAACCGCTGCTGGGAGTCACGACGCTGGAATCGCTTGGGCTGGTTTTCAACCCGTTCAACCGGACGCTGTCGCCGATGCGCATGCTGCTCGCGGCCGCTGCCGGCCGGCCGAACCGGCGCCGTGGAATCGAGCACAGTGGAGCATCACAAGCGTAGGCGAAAGCGAACCGATGCCGAAGATCATCATCGATGGAAAGACCGTGGAATGCCGCGAGGGCATTCCCGTGCTCCAGGCGGCGCTCGAGGCCGGCTGGGACGTGCCGCACTATTGCTATCACCCGGGGCTGAGCATCGTGGCGAGTTGCCGCCTGTGCCTGATGGAAATGAAGATGCCGCACCCGCAGACCCAGGAGCTCGCCTGGGCGCCGAAGCTCTTCCCCTCCTGCCAGACGCCGGTGAAGGACGGAATGGAAGTCCGCTTCCATTCGCCGGCGGTCGAGCGGAACCAGAAGCACGTGATGGAGTACTACCTGCTGAACCACCCGCTCGACTGTCCCGTGTGCGACAAAGCCGGCGAGTGCTGTCTCCAGGACTACAGCGAGCGGTTCGGGAACGCCTCGAGCCGCATGATCGACGAGAAATACAAGAACCCCAAGAAGGACATCGGCAGCAAGACGCTGCTCTATCAGGATCGCTGCGTGCTCTGCACGCGCTGCGTGCGCTTCGCGGACGAAGTCGCCGGCAGCGGCGAGCTGCGCGTCATCGACCGGGGGCACCGGGCCGAAATCGACGTCTTTCCGGGCGTCCCCCTGGAGAACGAGCTGCAAGGAAACGTCGTCGACCTCTGCCCGGTCGGCGCGCTGCTCAGCAAGGACTTTCTCTTCAAGCAGCGCGTCTGGCTGCTCGAGAGCACACCGTCGATCAGCCCGGCCGACAGCGGCGGCGCCGCGATCTGGATCGACCACAACGAACAGGGGATCCACCGCGTCCGTCCGCGCTGGAACGAGAAGGCCAACGGCTACTGGATCAGCGACGAGCAGCGCTGGAACTGGCGCTACGTGCACGGCGACCGGCGGCTCCGCGCGCCGGGCGTCCGCCGCGGCGGCGATCTCCAGCCCGCCCGCTGGGAAGAGCTGCCCGAGATCGTGCGCTACCGCTTCAGCCAGGCGGCTGCGGCCGACGGCGGTGCGGCGTGCGCGGCGGTCCTCAGCCCGATGATGAGCTGCGAGGAGGCCTGGCTGCTGGCGACGTTCATGCGCGGCGTTGCGCCGCAGTCGACGCTGGCGCTGGGGTTCGTCCCGGTCGATGGCGCGGACAAGCGATTCCCCAAGGGATTCACGATCCGCGCCGAGAAGTGCCCCAATCGTCGCGGCATCGAGCGACTGATCGAGCACTTCGGCGGCGCGACGCTGAAGTTCGACGAGCTTGTCAAGTCGGCCGCCGAGGGCAAGTTCAAGGCCGCGTACGTCGTCGGCGGGTATCCCACAACCTGGGTGGCGAAGGAGCACGCCGCCGCGCTCGCCAAGATCGAGACGCTTGTCGTGCACGACATCTTTCCGTCGCTGCTCGACGCCTCCGCCGCCGTGCAGATTCCCGGCGCGAGTTGGGCCGAGCGCGAGGGGACGTTCATGAACTGCGACGGGCTTCTCCAGCCGTTCGAGCGCGCCCTGCGGCCGCTCGATGGGGTGAAGCCGGACGGCCAGTTCCTGCACGAGCTTGCCGGGAGCAAGGGCCTGTTCCGCGCGGACGGCGTTCGGAAGGCGATGGCGTCGTCCATTCCGTGGATGGCGGATGTTTTCGTTCCGCGCCCGGCGCCGCAGCATGCGCATTGACGCGATGGCGCGCGGCCGGGCGATTCGTCGGACTCGTGTGTGGGAGGCAACGTGTCCAAGGCGACGACAAATCCGATCCGGGTCGATGAATACGCACCACAGGACAAGACGCCCAGCCCGGTGGACCGCTTTCTGCGCAGCCGGCTTTTTCTCGTCGTGCTCCTCGCGGCCCTGCTGATCGCCCCCGTAGTCCTGGGCGCGGCCGCGTGGCTGCTGTTCCGCGAGCCGATCCAGGCGTTCCTTGCGTCGCAGTTCTGGATGTCCATCCTGATGATGGCGCTGGCACTGTTCGTCATACTACATCTGTGTGCCGCGTGCATCCTGGCCGAGCGCAAGGTCTCCGCCTGGATTCAGGACCGGCTCGGCCCGAACCGCGTCGGCTACTGGGGCGTGCTCCAGCCCATCGCGGACGGCATCAAGTTCATCCTCAAGGAGGACTACACACCTCCCGGCGTTGATCGCCCGCTGTTCATGCTCGCCCCCGCCCTGGCGATGGGCCTGGCCCTGCTCAGCTTCGCCGTCGTCCCCTGGGCCGGCCGCATTCACTGGCCCTGGATGCCTGAAGGACAGACCGTCACCACCCAGGTCGTCAGCCTGGACATCGGCCTGCTCTTCGTGCTCGCCGTCGGCTCCCTGGCCGTCTACGGCGTGGTGCTCGCCGGCTGGGCCAGCAACAGCAAGTACGCGTTCTACGGCGGCATGCGCGCCAGCGCCCAGATGCTCAGCTACGAAGTCCCGCTCGGCTTGGCGCTGATGGTCATCCTGCTCATGTGTGGCACGCTTCGCCCGGAGAGCATCGTCGACGTCCAGGCCCAGTCCGGCGTGTGGAACATCTTTCTGCACCCGATCGCATTCCTGCTGTTCGTGACGACCGCGCTGGCGGAGACGAACCGCTCCCCGTTCGATCTGGCCGAGTGCGAGCAGGAGCTCGTCGCCGGCTACCACACCGAGTACAGCGCGATGAAGTTCGCGATGTTCTTCCTCGGCGAATACGCCCACATGATCACGTCCGGCGCGATTCTGTCCGTGCTGTTCCTCGGCGGGTCGGACCCGATGCCCTTCGCCGGCTGGCTGTCCGAGAGCACGCACCCGCTGGCCGCATTGCTGAAGTACGGCGTGATCTGGAGCAAGGTCTGCCTGTTCATCGCCCTGTTCATGCTCATCCGCTGGACCATTCCGCGATTCCGCTTCGACCAGCTCATGCGCCTCTCTTGGCAAGCGCTGGTGCCGCTGGGCCTGGCGCTGGTCGTCGCGCAGGCCGCGCTCAGCGCCTTCGGCTGGACCATCGACCCGCGCGCCGGCCTGGGCCGCAACCTGGGCGTCATGCTCGTCTACTGGCTGGTGAACGGCGTGCTGCTGGCCGTCGCGCTGTTCTTCGCGGCCCGCACGCATAAGCCTGTGACGGGTCGACAAGAGAACCTGCCGAAGATCGACGTGCGGCCGGCGTCGAACGCGTAGCCCGCTGTCGCGGAGGACCGGATTCGCGTCCGGGCCCGCTCGCGGCCGTGACTGCGCCGCAACCTGCGGCCGCCTTCGACTGGCGAACCTACGTGGTTGAGCGGCAAGTGAAGGCGGCGGACGCGCCTCCGGCCCTGCGCAAGCAGCAGTTTCTGCGCGACGCCGGTGCCTGGAATCAACGCGAAGCGCGCGCGGAGCCGAATGATCCGTCGGGGTGAACCTCGCCCGAGGAGCGCGCCAATTCTCGCGCGGAACTTCGGTTCACCGGGTGGCACCCTGCCGGCACATGCGGCGGGTTTCGCGCCGAACCCGCCGCACGCCCTGCGGCCATTGTTCGGCATTCTGCTGCTCGTCGCGCCGTCGCCGTCGGCGCTCGCGACGTTTCACCTGATGCACATCTACGAGGTCGTCGCCGGGGTCGGCGGCGATCCGTCCGCTCAGGCCATCGAGCTGCGGATGCGGTTCGATGACCAGGGGCACGTCATCCCCACGCGGCTCGTGGCACGCGACGCCCGCGGCGCGAACCCCGTGGTGCTCATCGACCTGGCGTCGGAGGTCGCGAACGCCGCCCCGGGCGACTCGATTCTGCTGGCCAGCGCCGCGATCGCGGCCTACACCGATCCGCCGCTGTCGCCGGATTTCACGCTGACGAACGTGATCCCCGAGTCGTACTTGGCCGCGGGAACGCTGACGTTCGAGAACGACGACGGCACAACGATCGTGGCCCGGTTGAGCTGGGGCGGAACCGGGTACACAGGTCCGACCGCAGGCGCGGACTTCAACGACGACAACGGTGATTACGGCACTCCGGCGGACGGCCCGCTGCGCGTCGCTGGCACGAATGCGCTGCGCTTCACGCGCGCCTACAACGCGCTCAGCACCACAAACGCGCAGGACTATCAGTGGATCAGCTCGGGTGTGGTGCTGACCGCCAACAACCGGGCGACGTACAACCTCGTCGGCTGCCTCCCGCAGGCGACCGAGGACGCGGACGGCGACGGCTACTGCGGCGACTTCGACAACTGCCCCCAAGTCAGCAATGTCGACCAAGCGGACCGCGACGACGACGGCTTGGGCGACGCCTGCGACGATTGCCCGGACGACCCGCTCAAGCAGGAGCCCGGAATCTGCGGCTGCGGGTCCGACGAACTGGACGCCGATGCCGACGGCGTCTGCGACCCGCAGGACAACTGCCCCGCGGCTGTGAACCCCGACCAGGCGGACGGCGATGCCGACGGCGTGGGCGACACTTGCGACGGCTGCCCGGATGATCCGCGCAAGCGGTCGCCGGACGTCTGCGGGTGCGGCGCCGAGGAGCTTGACGCGGATTCCGACGGCGTCTGCGACACGATCGACAACTGCTCCGGCGTCGCCAACGCGGACCAATCCGATCGTGACGCGGATGGGCGCGGCGACGCCTGTGACGCCTGCCCCGACGACCCGTTGAAGACCGAGCCGGGGACCTGCGGTTGCGGCGAACTGGAGCGGGACATCGACTCGGACGGCGTCGTGGACTGCGTTGATGCGCAGGTTCTGGACCCGAACGCCCCGGCCGCGGTCGCCAGCGGGGCGACGTGCAGCGCTTCGGCGGCCGGGCTCGCTCTAGCGCCGCTCGTATCGCTCGTCCTCGCCGGCAAGCGCGCCCGGCATGCCGCCGGCCGCACGCGGCCGCCAGCGCTCCCGCGCTCGCACTAGACAGCCGGCGCGGTCCCTGTGCCGAATCCCCGCCGAATCAGCTGCCCGCCGCGACTTGTTCGAGCCGCAGCTTCAGGTCGCGTTCGTGCAGGGCCTTCGTGAACTCGTCCAGGCGGTTTCCGGCGAGCATGCCGGGGATGTCGAAGACGTCGAGATTGACGCGGTGGTCGGTGACGCGGTTCTGCGGGAAGTTATAGGTTCGGATGCGGTCGTTTCGGTCGCCGCTACCGACCATGCTGCGCCGCTCGGCGGCCATCTTGCGCTGCTGTTCCTGGAGATGGTGTTCGTACACGCGGGTCAGCAGGATGCGCCGCGCGCGGGCCCGGTTCTTGTGCTGGCTCTTCTCGTCGCGCATCGAGACGGTGATGCCGGTGGGCAGGTGCTCCAGCTTCACCGCGCTTTCGACCTTGTTGACGTTCTGCCCGCCGGGGCCGCCCGCGCGGCTCACGTGCTCCAGGACGTCCTTGTCCCAGTCGATCTTGACCTGCACTTCCTCCGGCTCCGGCAGCACGGCGACCGTTGCGGCGGACGTGTGGATGCGCCCCTGCGCCTCGGTCTCGGGCACGCGCTGCACCCGGTGTCCGCCGGCCTCGAAGCGGAAGGCCAGGTACACCTCGTCGCCGGTGATGTTGAGGATCGCCTCGCGCACGCCGCCCATGTCGGACGGCGAGAGCGAGAGCAACTCCACCCTGAAGCCGCGCTTGGCGGCGTAGGCCTGGTACATGTCCACCAGCTCGCGGGCGAACAGGGCGGCCTCCTCGCCGCCGGTGCCGGCCCGGACTTCGAGCATGATGCTGCTGATCCCGGCCTCGTCGCCGGTAACCAGCTTCTCCTGAAGCTCGCGGAGCAGCGCGTCGCGTTGCGACTCCAGGGCGGGCAGCTCCGACCGGGCGAGGTCGCGAAGCTCGGCGTCGGAATCCGGGTCGTCCAGAATCTCCGCGGACTCGGCGAGCTGTTTCGCGACCGCGCGATACGCCCGGTACGGCGTGAGGAACTTTTCGAGCCGGCCGTGCTCGCGGGCGAGCTGCGTCATCCGCGCGCCGTTCGTCGCCACCTCCGGACGGTTCATCTCGTCCGTGATGTCGCGCGCGCGTTCGGCCATGCGCTCGATGCGGGCGATCCATGCCGGGTCAGCATGTTTGTCCTTCAGCGCCATGATCGGCCGCCGCGACGGTCCGGGTGCCCGGGGGAAAGAGACACGGCCCGGGCCGGTGCCCGAGCCGTGAAACGAAATCTAACGCACGTACAGCTACTTGCCGGTCTTGGCGGCCGGCTTCTTGAAGTATTCGCCGCCGAACTTCTTCTGGAAGCGCTCCACGCGCCCCGCGGAGTCAACGAACTTCTGCTTTCCGGTGTAGAACGGGTGGCAGACGTTGCAGATATCGACGCGAATTTCGGGGACCGTCGCGCCGGTCTCGAACGTGTTGCCGCAGGCGCACTTCACGACGGCCTTGTGGTACTTGGGATGAATGTCTTTCTTCACGGTCCACCGTCCCTCGAAGCCCGATCCTCGCCGTCGGTGCGCCGCCGCGCGCCTCAGCCCTCGGGCAAACGAAGCATTATTGCCGCCGCGCGGCCCGCTGGCAAGGCGCTTGCCGGTCTTGCACGGACCCACGCCGGTCGCCACCCGCTGATTGCGGCCGACGCCGCAAGCCGATAGGCTCTGTACGCCCACCCGAACCGGGTCGGCGGCGGCTCCGGCTCGCTGGAGGCGCGTCTGAGCACGGGCCGCAATGGCTCGTAAATCGTGTACAGGATAGATGATATGGCGACCCGCAACTTCTTGACGATCGTCTCGGGACTGCCCCGCTCCGGCACCAGCATGATGATGCGGATGCTCGACGAGGGAGGCCTGCCCGCGATCACCGACAACATCCGCAAGCCCGACGCCGACAACCCGAAGGGTTATTACGAGTTCGAGCCGGTCAAGAAGACCAAGGAAGACCCGTCGTGGGTGAACGGCTCTGAAGGCAAGGTCGTGAAGATGGTCTACCGCCTGCTGTACGACCTGCCGGCGGGGCGCCAATACCGCGTGATCATGATGCGCCGCAACCTGGACGAGGTCATCAAGAGCCAGGAGGTGATGCTGGAGCGCAGCGGCAAGGCCGGCGGCAAGCTCAGCGACGACAAGCTCAAGAAGATGTTCGCCGACGAGCTGGCCAAGGTCGAGGCCTGGATGGACGAGCGCGGCGGCTTCCAGTACGTCGAGATCGACTACAACGACATGCTCAAGAACCCGGTCCCGCTCGCGGCGCGGATCAACCAGTTCCTCGACGGCGGTCTGGATGAGGCCAAGATGGCGGCGGTCGTCGATCCGTCGCTGTATCGTCAGCGGAAAAGCTGACGACACGGGGCGGCGGCAAGCAGAGACTCCGTTGCGGATCAGTCGGAGTGCGCGTCCGGGCAGCCGCGACCGCGCGCCCGGGTCCGCACAACGTCAGCCAGCGTCAGCCCGTTCACGCTCGCCGCAAGACGCTGGTGAACCTCGTCGGAGGTTGTCGCCACGTCGTCGCCCGCCAGCGCGGCGGCACCGTCGGCGGGAGAACCGAGCGCGACCAGCTCCGCGATCGGGATGCGCTCGGCGGCGCGTGCCAGCGTGTAGCGCGGCTCGGCTTCGCCGTCCACGGCGCACAAGACGCCGCCGGCGCAGAGGCGCCGCAAGAGCCAGTCCAATGCCGCGGGCTCCACGTTTGCTTGGAGCGCCAGCCGCGTCGCAGCGACCGGGCCGTCCCCCGCCTCGAAATGCCGGGCGACCACGGCGGCCAGTTCCAGCCCGTCGGTCGGCAGCAGCGGCCGCGCGGGGCCGCGGCTCGATCGGTCCGCGGCGCGGACGCTGGCGGCGGTGTTCGCCAGCTCTGCGCCGAACAGGAAGATCATCCACGACAGGTTCACCCACATCATAAACAGCGGGAACACGCCCAGAATGCCGTAGAGATTTCCCGGCAGAACGAAATTCCGCACGTAGAGTGCAAAACCCCATTTGGCCAGCAGCCACAGCATCACCGCGACCAGCGCGCCGCCGATCGCCGCCCGGCGATGAACGCGCGTGTTCGGCACGAAGATGTACACGGCGCTCAGCACCAGCACGCCGACGAGCACCGGCGCGAACCAGCCGATCGCGCTGAGCGCCCACGTCAAGGCCGGGAGCGCCTGCACCGCCGCGAGCGCCCGGTTGCCCAGGAACAGCGCCGCGGACAGCACGACCGGGCCGAGCGTCATGGCGGTCCAGTAGACGAGCACGCGGCGGACGACGGAGCGGCTGCGGACGGCGCCGAACACGCGATTGAGCGACTCTTCGAGGGTGGTGAGCAGTGAGAGCGCCGTCCAGATGAAGAGCACCGCGCCGATCGGACCGATGCGCTCGAACGTGAGCTGGTTCTCGACGCGCGTGACCACGCGCTCGATCTCGTCGGCCACGTTAATGATCGTCGCATCCGCGGGCGCCGATTGCGCGGGCGCCGAGGCGAGCGCGTCGGCGTCCTGAACGGCGATGATCTGGGCGAAACCCGACGCTTCGAGCAGGCTCCGCAGGCCGCGCTTCGAGTCGTCCAGCACGCCGAGCGCGCCTGCGGCGAGAAACGCCAGCACGAGCGCCGGGATCATGGCGAAGATCGTGCGAAACGAAAGCGCCGCGCTCATCGCCAGCAGGTCGTTCTGCCGCACGCGCGCCGCGCACGTCCGCCACAGCCGCGCCTGGAACTGCACGAACGCGGCCAGCCGGCCGATCTCCTGGGCTGGCTGCGTGATCAGCCGCCGCACTTCCTCGTTGAGCTGCGAGGCGGACATTACGGCCTTCTCGGTTTCTTGCCGGGCGCGGGTCGCGTCTGCGGGCGGGCGGGCCGCTCGGGCTTCGGCTCCGGTTTGCGCCCGCCTTGTAGTCCGCGCAGGATGTTGTTCAGCGTGTCCTGCGGCGAGTCTGGCGCGAGCAAGTCGCGCACCAGTTTCTCCACGTTGACTTTGCTCAAGTCGATCCGCGGCTGCTCGCGCGTGCCGGCGAGCGGCACCTCGATGCGGGCCTTCTCGAAGTTCTTGAGGAATTGCAGCGTGGACTCGCTGACGCCCAACCGCTTCAGCAGCGCCGGCCGCACGGGAATGGAGACGAGCAGGTCCAGCGTGTCATCCAGCCCGACCGAGCCGGAGAAGCGCAGGTCGAACGACTGCGGGAACTTGACGCGGAAGTCCTGGTACTCGACGCGCCCGTCGCGCAACCGGAAGTCGAGCTTGCCGAACTCGACCGTGTACTTCTCGCTGGTTCCCAGCCCGCCCAGCTCCAGCAGCTCCGCCAGCAAGCCGCCCGGCCGCATCTTGACGTTGCGCAGGTCCAGCCGCCCGGCACCGGCTCCCTGCCGATGGAGCGCCTCGCCCAGCGGCGCGCGGACATTGGCCACGTTCAGAATGACGCTGCCCTCCACCTCCGTCATGTGGAGGAAGATCGGGTTGATCCGGCTGAGCAGCGAGGAGCCGAGCAACGGCGTGACCTTCACGCCGTCAAGCAACTTGAGCTCGCCGCTGATGATCAGCGTCGGGTCGTCCGGCGCCAGGTCGAGCTCGCCGGCAAGGTTGATCTTTCCTTCGGCGGCAGCGATGCTCGTCGGCGGTAGCGTGAGACGGCCGCCCCTCAGCGCCGGCTTGAGCGAAGCGGCGCCGAGCTCCACGCCGAGGAGCTGCGCCGTGCCGCACGAAATGGGAATCTCGGTGACGACACCCCGGAACTCGGGCCGCGCGCCGACCGTCCGAAGCGGCCCGCGAATCTCAAAGCCGGCTTCGCTCCGCCCGCCGATGGCGACGACTTCGACCGTGTCGGGCGCCAGCTCGTGCAAGAGCGTTGTCAACTCCTTCCATCGCGCGTCATAGCGGCATTGGAGCGCCAGCACGGCGTCGCCGCTGAGCTTCTCGACCGTGCCGCTGGCGTCGGCGGTCAGCGGACCGGAGCGGACCGAGGCACGCTCCAGTTGGAGCCGATCAGTCTTCGAATCCAGTGTCGCGCCGATTGCCATCTCGACGCGCTTCTCGCGCACGGTCTGCTCACCAGCGCCGATCGCCAGATCGTCCACCCCGCCCGCGCCCGTAAGCGACACGAGTCCGCCTTCGCTCGCGGCCTTCAGCTCCAGCGACAGCTTGCCGCCGATCCGCGGCGGCGAATCCAGTTTCGCGACGCGCGCCACGGCCGCCAGCACTTTCGCCAGGTCGGCGGACGCCCGAACGTCCGCGCTGGCGTCGATCTGCGCACCCGCGCGCCAGCGGATCGTGCTTGCGTCGATGCGCGCCGCGTCGCTCACGAGCGACGCAGACGCGACCGCGGTCGTCTTGCCATCCGGGGCGAATGAGACGCCGCTCCAGCCCAACTGCGCGCCGCCGTCGATGAGGCTCGCACCGTCGGCCGTGAGGTGGCTTGCCGAAAGTGAGCCGTCGCCCTGGATCGGCTCCCCGGCGGCGCGGCGCTCGGCGCGGGCCGTCAGCGCCAGCGACCCGCCATAGCGCGCCAGCTCGGGCACTCCGATCGCTGCGGCCCGCTCGGCTGCGTAGCCCAGGTCGCCGCGCGTCAGTTCGACGGTCGCGGAGAAGCCCTGCGTGGCGAGATCGAACGAGCCGCCGGCAGCAAGCTGCACGCGGTCATCGAGGTTCAGGTCGGCCTTCGCCAATTCGACCTGCGTCGGTTTCCCGGCCAGCATGCGCAAGCCGCCGCGCCCTTCGAGCGTTCCGCGGGCCAGCACGAACGTGCGCTCCCCGCTGGTGATCCGGATGTCGGAACCGGACGCGCTGAGCGAAGCGTCAACGCGCTCGGCGTCGCCCCGCTTCACATCCAGCGAGCCGCGCATCTGACCGTCGAGCTGCACCGCGCTCAGGTCCATGAACTGGCCAAGCTCGCGGTGAAGTCGCGTCAGATCGGCCTCGAAACTGGCGCGAAGTGTGCTGGTGTCGCCCGCGGCCTCCAGGCGAGCGAAGCTGGCTTTCACTTCCGCCCGCCGCACCTGCACGCCGCGGCCCGCTTCAAGCGCTGCGTCGACGCTCAGCCCGATCCGTTCGAGCCGGATCGGCTGCCCGTCCTGCACTCCCGCAACGTCGCGCAGTTCGACCACGCCGCTGGCCGCCGGTTGATTTCCGCCGCGGACCGCGACGCGCTCGATCCGTAGCTCGCCCGCGGTCAGCCGTTGCCCTTCGCGCAGCGGCAGCAGCCCCGGAAGCGCGCGGTCGAGCTTCACCAGGTCCAGCGCGCCGGCGGCTTCGAGCGTGAAATCCGGCGCATCCAGCGGCTCGCCGTTGAGGATCGCCGCCAGGACGCGGTCGATGCCGACGGTAATCGCCGCTTGCGACGGGCGAACCGTCGCGGCGAGCTGGATCGTGCCTGCGTCGCCGGTCAGGTCGGCGTTGGTCGAATATGATCCGCCTTGCTGGCGGACGCGTCCCGTCACGTTCACGTTCAGCGGGCTGGCGCCCTCCGCCCGGCGGGCGATCAAGCCGGTTACGCCGGCGCGCACGTCCGCGTCGACGTCGCCGCCGGCGGCGCGGGCGTGGATGCTGAGATCGACCGCCCCGGCGACTGCGGCGTCGGGCGCGAGCGCTGCGGTGATCTTCGCCAGGTCCGCCGGGCCGCGCGTTTCGAGTTTCAACTCGCCCTCGGCGCGCTCAACGTCCAGTCGCCCGTCGCGAAAAAGATCCTGGATGTGCGCCTCCGCGGCCAGCGCGCCGCCGTCGGCGAGGGCCAGTTCGAGCGAAGCGGCGAGGTCGTTGAGCGTGTCGATCTCGGCCTGCACGCCGATGCGCGCCAGTTCGAGCGTCTCGCCGCCGGGCCGGACGATCTTCACGGCGCCGTCGCGCAGCCGCAGCTTGCCGCGCAGCGCGGGCGGCGGACCGCCTTCGGGTTCTCTTGGCGGCGGCGCGGCCCCCTTGAAGCGCAGCGCTTGGACGAGCGAAATGCCGTTGTGTGCGTCAACGTAGAGCGTAGCGCGAGGCGAGTCGATCGCCGCCTCGCCCAGGGTATACGGACCCGTGGCCAGCCCAAGCAGGCTGCGCGAGAGCGAGACGCGCGCGACGTGCAGCACCTCGCGCCCCTGGGGGTCCAGCACGCGCAGATCGCGGAGTTCGTTCTGCCCGAACCACGCCAGCGACAGCGACCGCACGTCGATCGTGCCGGCCAGGCGCGCGTTCGCCAGTGACACCACCAGCCCGCGTCCGGCGGAAGTCGAAAGCGCCAGCGGCGCGGCCGCGACCAGCAGCAGGAGCAGGGCGAGCAGACTCGCAGCAATAAGAACGAGCCGCCGGCGCCAGTGGCGGCGGCGCTTGGGCGGCGGCGGCGGAGTCGGCGCGCCCTTCTCCGGGCGACCCCCATCGCCGTTTGCGAGGCCGGCGTGCTCCAGTGGCTCGGGCATCTCGCACTCCCCGTCGATGTCGACGTTCGGTCTGGCGTCGCTCGACTTTTCTCGACGCCGCGTTCGGTCGCAACGGCGCGTCACGTGGCGCTCAGTTCGCGCCCCGGCCGACGATGTTGGGATACCGGCCCGCCGCGTGCGCGCGGTTCAGCCGCAGGTAGTTGGTCACAACGAAGTCGATGTACTCGCGCTCTTTCGCGCTCACGTCGCGCACAACGCGTGCGGGAACGCCCATCACAAGCTTACCGTCCTGCACGATCATCCCCGGTGGGACCACAGCGCCCGCGGCCACCACGCAGTCGGCGCCGATCTCGGCGTCGTCGAGGACGATGGCGCCGATGCCGATCAGCGTGTGCCGGCCGACGCGCCGGCAGTGCACCACGGCGCGGTGGCCGATGCCGACGTCCTCGGCGATGTCGAGCGGGACGCCGGTCTTGGTGTGCACGATCGCCCCGTCCTGCACGTTGACGCGCGCGCCGATGCGGATCGCGGAGACGTCGCCACGGATGCAGACGTGGTGCATGACCGTGCAATCGTCGCCGAGCGCGACCTCGCCGCCGACGTAGGCGGTGGGCGCGATGTAGACGTTGCGGCCGAGCACAGGCGTCACGATGTTCGCGGACATGTGCGGATTGTAGCGGGGACGGACAGGTGCGGGCTGCACGCTCACGAGCTATGAGGGCGGAGTTGCGAGTTACGAGTCAAGAGTTGCGCGGGCTGAGATCAGGGCGCTCCCGTTGGAAATGCCGGCGCGGCAGTTCCTGAACGATCGACCCGATCGCCCTCACCCCGTCAGCACCAGCACCGCCACGCCGGCGACCGCCGCCACCGCTCCGAGGATCGCCCGGGCGCCGATGCGTTCGCGGTGGAGCCAGGCCGAAAACGGCAGGATGAAGATCGGCGGCAACGAGCACAACGTCTGCGCCACGCCGACCGAGACGCGCGCCGTCGCCTCCAGCGACAGCCACACGCCGAGGTATGGTCCGCCCACCGCGCCAAGGCTCGCGAGCGCGAGACCGCTGCGCCACTCGCCGCCCGTTGGAGCGCGCGAGTCCGGCCGGCAGCGCGCTCCCGTGCGCAGCCGGTGCCACGCGACAAGCGGCAGGACCCCCAGGCACGCGAACGCCATCCGCAACAGCGTCGCCGCCTGCGGCGTGAGCCGCTGCTCCGGCGGCAGCCAGCCGTAGCCCATGCCCTGCTTGCTCAGCACCAGCCCAGCCGCCTGGCACGCCGCGGCGACCAGCGCGAGCGCCACGCCGCGGGCGCGGCTAGCGCCTTTCGTCAGGCCTGTCGCGGCGGACCGCTCGCCCACGACCCACGCCACGCCACCGACGGTCAACAGGACGCCGGCCCACGCGGCAACGGACAGGCGCTCGCCGAGCGCGAACCAGCCGAAGACGGCCGCCATAAGCGGCGCGGTGGTCATAATCAGGCTGGCGACGCGCGGGCCGATCTGCACGTAGGCGCTCAGCAGCGCGCCATCGCCGATCGTCAGTCCGATCAGCCCCGAGCCGGCCAGGAACAGCGCCTGCTTGGCGCCGGCCGGCGGAATCCAGGCGCCGGCGAGCGCGCGGTGCGTGCAGGCGAGCAGGATCACCGCCAGGACGATGCGATAGGCGTTGACAGCCAGCGGCCCGACGCGCCGGCTGGCCGCGGAAAAGAACAGCGACGTGAACGTCCAGCAGACCGAGACGGTGATTCCGGCGGCCGCGCCGAGTGTTGCGTCGGAGATCTCGCCCATGACGGCCGTAGCATAACGTGACTCCCGCCACGCATCCGTGCGGCGGGGCGCCGCCGATTGCATGCTGCTGCGCTCGCCTGCCGCTGCCTGCGACGTGCCCGGCCTGGCTGGACGCATCTGCCGGCGACGCAATGACACTTGACCGCGCCGGCGGCGAAAGCTAGCGTTATGGGTGGAGCCGAATTCTGGCGGGAATCGTGACCGTTTCGCGCCGATATCGCCTGACCACGCCGTTTGCGCTGTTGGGAGTGGTCGTACTCTCCAGCGGCGTGTTGCACGCGCTGCACGGAGATGCGGCGCAGGTTTGCGGGTCGACTCCGCACGCGGCGTGCGTCGCCAAGCCGGCGTCGCAGACCGACGGCCGGGCGCCGGGCGCGCCGCATGTGCCGCAGCATTCTCCCGATGACTGTCCGATTTGTCTTCTGATCCGCGGCGAATCGGCCGCGCCGGTTCTGCCTTCGACCGCGCTCGTGGAGCACGCGGAGGCGCCGGAGCTGCCCGCGGCCGACGATCCCGCGAATCTGCTTGCCGTCCGCTTCGAGGCCCCGGTCGCGCCGCGGGCACCCCCCGCTCTCTTCTAGCCTGAGCGTCGTGGCGTAAAACCGCATGCGCGCACTCTGCGCGTATGCGAGCTGTCGCGCCGGCTTTTCAAGTTAGCGAAATACGGTCTGATCCGAAGCGCCGGTCGCCTCTCTCGGGGGCGACGGCGAATCCTCATCCGTTGCAGCGTCCGCGGCGCCACGCGCCGGAAAGTCGCTGCACGTGGAGATGATTGGCCATGAAGCGCTGTGGTTTCACGCTGATCGAGTTGCTCGTCGTTGTGGCGATTATCGCCCTGCTCCTGGCGATCCTGTTGCCTTCGCTCAACCGTGCGCGTCAGACCGCGCGGATGACCAATTGCCTGGCGAACGTCCGCAACATGGAGTTGGCCCACCAGGTCTACATGACCGAGTACAACGGTTGGATGGTGGACGTGGGCTACTCTCACGGCGCCAGCGCAGGGCTGGACGAGCAGGACTCGTTTGTCAAGACACTTGAGGAAGAGTACGGCCAGCCGCTGCTGCGAAAAAGCCCGGTGGACGACAGCCCGCACTGGCCGAGCGAACTGGGCGGACAAGGCGTTCCCGTCCCGGGCAAGGCGCCCGACGAGTACCAGTTCCGCATCACCAGCTATGGAATCAACAACCTCCTGACGCGCTCCGCGACCGTTTTCGACGTCACGACCGGG
Organism: Phycisphaerae bacterium; assembly: GCA_039961675.1. Taxonomy (GTDB): domain Bacteria; phylum Planctomycetota; class Phycisphaerae; order UBA1845; family Fen-1342; genus JABRWC01. Next base: position 37,234 of record JABRWC010000093.1, on the reverse strand, counting down.
CGGAACCTCGACTACTCGCGCATCGACCGCATCCCGCGCCCGGCGGTGACCGTGCACTTCGTGTTCATGGCCAAGGAGGGCGCGTTCGCCGGCGCCGACCACACGCACATCGAGGGCTGGGAGGCCGCCACGCCGCAACTCACGCCGAGCATCGCATCGGGAGAAGTGCAGCTCGACGCGCACGGCGGACCGCCGCGGTCGTACGAATCCGTCGCGCCGTACAGCTTCCTCGACGGCCGCGCGGCGGCGCTGCGCTTCGAGGAGCTGTGGACCACGCGGCAGGAGAACAACTTCTGGCCCGACGTGGCGCAGTGAATTCACAGCGAATGCCAATCCACGGAACACAACATGAAAGGAATTCGACATGAAGAAAACCCTTCAGCTGACGGCGGCCGGCCTGATCGGCGTCTGCGCCGCTTCCGCGCTCGCGCAGCACTCCGACGTCCTGCTCGCGGTGCAGGACAACCAGCTCGTCACGCTCGACGACGACACGCTGCTTCCGGCGCATGTCTTCGCCAGCGCGCTCGGCGAGCTGGGAATTCCGGGATACACCGACGACCCGGGTTACGCTTCGGACTCGCTCAGCCCCGGCGAGATCGTCGGCTTCAACGTGACGCGCAGTCTACTCCTGTGGGATGGGGCACACTTCGTCCCGCCCCCGCTGAACGAGCGGCTGGACATTTCGTTCAGCTCGCTGACCGTGACGGCGGACGGCGACTCCGGCTGGCAGGAGGGCTTCGCCTTCGCGCAGGCCAGCCCCAGCGGCGGCCTGCACACGCACCTGACGTTCTACGTCAAGCACCCGGACTTCAACCCCGCAAACCCCTTTTTCAACCCGATCAGCGGCGGCGCGTACGTGCTGCTGCTCGAACAGACCTCGGACATGCACGCCGCGTCCGATGAGTACGCGATCGTGTTCAACAATGGGCTGACGCCGGAGCAGTTCGACCAGGCGCTGGCGGAGGCGGAAACCCTGCTCTCGCCCGGCTGCCCCGGCGATCTCGACGGCGACGGCGCGGTCGGCCTTTCCGACCTGTCGGCGCTGCTGACGAACTACGGCGTCGTCGGCGGCGCGACGTTTGGGGACGGCGACCTCGACGGCGACGGGGACGTGGATTTGGCGGACTTGTCCGAGTTGCTGACGTACTTCGGCACCACCTGCTGAACGTACGGGGCGTAGCCGCGCGCCCACGATACGCGGTTCATCCTGTGTGTTTGCCTTTTGCGTGTTTTGCGTTTCGTGTTCTCTGGAGGGAAAGAGCAATGCGATTCAATCGGACAACTCTGGCACTGGTACTCGCCGGCGCGCTCGCCGCCGCCGCGCAGGCCCAGCACGAGGGCGACGTGGAGTTCGCGCCGGTCGGCGGCACGCTGCTGGTCGCCCCGAACGCGGCCAACGGCTATTACGTGTTCGAGGGCGGGCTCGGCGAAAACCCGCTGCTGCCGCCGAACGTGATCGACGAGCCGGGCTTCGAGTCCGCTTTGGGCGCGTTCGATCCAGGCGACCAGGTCAGTTTCAACGTCATGGCCAACCTGCTGTACTGGGACGGCGCCCAGTTCGCGAACGCGCCGATGGACCACGAGGTCGAGATGCAGAAGGCGATCTTCTCGACCGTCGTGGGCGCCGACACCGGAGCACAGTCCGGCTTCGTCTTCGGCGAAGCCGACGTGGACGGGGACATTCACGAGCATATGGATTTCATTCTGCACGGTCCGGGCGAACCGGACGCGCTTACGCCCGGCGCGTACGGACTCTGGCTGCAACTCGCATCGCCGCAGTATGCCCCCTCCAACGAGTTCATCATTCTGCTGAACCATGGACTTTCAGCCGCGGAGTACGAGGCCGGCGTGGAGGCGGCCGCGGCGCTGGTTCCCGAGCCGTCGACAATCATGCTGTGGTGTGCTGCGTGCGTGCCCGTGTTGTTGCGCCGACGATAGGCGAATGGCCTGGGGAGCGGGCGACAATCGCCCGCTCCCCTCGGGAGTGCCGGCGCACGCTTCGGCGCGGTCGACAACCGGCCCGCCGAGCCGCAGAATTGTCGCATGCCGATACTTTGTGCATCGCGCCGTCGGCCAGCGAGGGCGGCGATCTTCGTTCTCGCGGCCGCGCTGCCCGCCGGCTGCACCTCCGGCCCGCCGCCGCGCAGCGAAGACCCGCGACCGAACGTGATCCTCGTGACGCTGGACACGGTGCGCGCGGATCACCTGAGCGCGTACGGCTATTCGCGCCGCACGTCGCCGAATCTGGACGCCTTCGCGCTTGGCGCCACGCGCTACGAGCAGGCCATGGCGACCGCTCCGTGGACGGTGCCGTCGCACGCCTCGCTCTTTACCGGCAAGATGCCGTTCGAGCACGGCGCGCATTCATTCGAAGTCGCCAGCGCGCGAGAAAACAACGTCAGTCCGCTCCGCGCCGAGGAGACCGCGCTGGCCGAGGCGCTCCAGCAGGAGGGCTACGCCACCGGCGCGTTCGTCTCGAACATCGGCTATCTCAGCCCATGGACGCAGCTCGACCAGGGCTTCGCCACGTACACGGTGGAATGGGGCTACGCCCAGCGCCTCAACCGCGACATCCGCCCCTGGCTGGAGCGCAACCGCAACCAGCCGTTCTTTCTCTTCATCAACTACATGGACGCGCACCGCCCGTACAACGCCAGTCCGCGGCCCGGCTTTCTCGACCCGCCGGCGGTCCAGGACCAGGGCCAGCTCCTGGATCGGCTCATCGAGCACGTGCTTCCCGGAGCCGCGCCGCCCCCCCCGGAGCTGGTCCAGCAGGTCATCGATCAGTACGACACGGCGATCGCCAACCTGGATGAGCAGCTCGGCGTGCTGCTCGGCTGGCTGCGCGAGCTGAACGTTTTCGACAACTCGCTGATCATCATCACCTCCGATCACGGCGAATACTTCGGCGAGCACAACCTGGTCGAGCATTCCAAGGACGTGTACCAGCCGGCGATCCGCGTGCCGCTCTTGGTCAAGCGTCCGCGGCAGACCGAAGGCGCCGTCGAAGCCGAGCTGATCTCGCTGGCGCGCGTTCCGGGCCTGGTGATGGACTGCATGCCGCCGGCGATCGCGCAGCGCCGCCGCGCCCTATTTGACGGGGCCGCGTCTGCGCCGGTCATGGCCGAGAACTCGTACAGCCGCACGAAGGACCTGTTCGACCCGCGCTGGGGCGCGCGCTTCAACCGCGTGAGGACGGCGATTTACGACTGGCCGCTCAAGTTCATCCGCTCCTCGGATGGTCGCGACGAGCTGTATAATCTGCTCGAAGACCCCGGCGAGCTGCGAAACCTCGCGGCCAGTCATGCTTCCGACGCCGCCCGGCTGCGAGAGCGGCTGGAGCGCTTCGAGGCCGGCCGCACGCGGGCGCCCGCCGGCGGCGTTCGCGCCGCGGAACTGAGCGACGAGCAGCGGCGAATCCTGAGATCGCTCGGCTACGTCGGCGGCGACGATGGTGAGTGAGTGATGGACGGGGAGCGCGCCACGCCGACAGGCGAACTTCGGCATGCTCCGCCCGCGCGATCGCCGAACGAGGACGGCGGCGCATCCCGGCGACCGTCGGCGGGGATCCGCTTCCGCCTGCTGACGTACAACATCCACCGCGCGATCGGCATCGACCGGCGCTTCGCGCCGCAGCGCATTGTCGAGATTCTGCGGCATCACGACGCCGACATCGTGCTCTTGCAGGAAGTGGACCGCGGCGCGCCGCGCTCCGAGCACCTCGACCTGGCGTCGTGGATCGGGCGACATCTGCGCTACGCTTACCGCGCCGTGGGGATGAACGTCACGCTCCGCAAGGGTCGCTACGGCAACGCGACGCTGACGCGCTTCCCGATCGGCCGGCAGCACAACATCGACCTGTCCGTGCGCCGCCGAATCCGCCGTGGCGCCCAGCACACCCGCATCCACGTCCCGCTCGCGGCCGGATATGTCGATCTGGACGTGTTCAACGTTCACCTGGGCCTGTCGGCGACCGAGCGCCGCAGGCAGGTTCGCCGACTGCTGGAGTCCCCTGACCTGCGCCGCCTCTCGGACTTTGACGCCTGCATCGTCGCCGGCGACACGAACGATTGGCGCGGCGTGCTGCTGCGGCGGCACTTCCGGCCCGCGGGCTGGCGCTGCGCCACCAGCCAGTCGCCGAGGCGGCTGGCGATCCGGACGTTTCCGAGCTTCGCGCCCGCCGGCGCGCTGGACCGGATTTACTATCGCGGCGCGCTGCGGCTGCTGGAGGTGCATCGAAGCCGGCTGCCCGAGGCGCGCCTCGCCAGCGACCACCTGCCGGTGATCGCCGATTTCCTGCTGGCGGGTCGTGCGGACGATTGAGCGCAGCGATGGAATGATGCGAGAACTGCGCGCCGGCTGCGCCGCCGGAATGGAACGTCACCGGACGGCCGCGGTTCCGCTGGGCTGCCGGCGGGACGCCGACGCTCTCCACATCGGGGGACCGGTCCCCTGACCGGTCTTCTCATCCGTCAATCGAAGCGATGGACGATCCGCCGCACGAGCGGCTCCTGCAACCGCCCCTCGCGGTCGAAGACGCGGATCGTGACGCGGATGGCATAGGGCCAGATGCGGATGATGCGGTTGGACAGCCGCGTGTCGGTGCTGGTGAGCGGGGCGAAGCCCGCCGCCCGCGTGCCGGGCTCCGGCACGCCGTCGCCGTTCGTGTCGCCGGTCGCGGCGATCTCGGCGCGGTTTTCGGCGTTGTCTGGTACGAACACGTACGTCGCGCCGGAATCGACCTCACACCAGCGCTCCATGTCCGTTCGCACGCTGGTCAGCGGGTGGTCCAGGCCGTTGCGTGGATCCTCCGGCAGCAGGAACTCAACCTGGAACCACGCGCAGCCGGGCAGCGCCTGGAGTGCGAGATTGGTCTGCAACTCCGCGGGCGGGTCGTTCACGACGGTGGCGATGTGCTTGCGTGGATCGTCGGTCTGGTTGTTCGGATACAGCGTGCCGAACACCGCTTTGCGCGCTTCAAGCGGCCACGCCGGCTGGTTCAGCGCTCCGTTTGGGAACGTGTAGGGGGAGCTTTCCGCGGCCGAGTTCGGCCCGCTTAGCGACATGCCCACGTTGAAGTTCGCGATGAACGCCTCAAAGTCGAAGTTGACTGCGTCGGCGGCCCAGCGCTGCTCGTCGGGGAAGCGCGGTGAGCCGTTGTAACAGCGCAGGATGCGCGGGAACTCGCCCACGGCGCCTGTGCCGCTGGCGTCCGGGTCGTTCCCCACGCCCTGGAACGTGTAGCCCTGGTCGCCGCTCTCGGTGTAGAGATTGCTCAGCAGCAGCGTCGTGCGGCGGGCCAGCACCCAGCGCGAAGCCGCGATGCGGCTGATCAGCCCGCCGGCAGGAGTGGACTGCTCGTCCGCGATGTGCACCGGCGTGGACCAGTCATATCCGCCGCCCGTCAGTGGCGTGACGGTCGAGATCGCGGCGTGGCCATAGACGATCTGCGCCGGGGCGAACTTCGTGCCGCGCTGGAGCGCGCGCTGCATGCTCTCGAACGTCGTGGAAGCCGACAGGCCCGCGGTCGCCGGAGCGCGCGAAGGCTGCGGCTGCTGCACGAAGAACATCATCAGGTCGGCGCGCGGGTCGCTGTACTGCGAGGAGCTCGGGTTTACCGCGGCGAACTCGGGATCGAAGCCCGCGGGCACGGCGTCCGGATCGCCGGTGAGGACGCGCCAGTACTTGCCGGCCGGGATGTCGTCTGCGACGCGGCCGGCCTGCTGCGTACGGCCGACCAGCACCAGGATGCTCTGTGTGCGGTCGATGCCGGCCAGGTCCTGCTGGAGCTGGATGGTGAAGTTGCGGACGGCGGCCTCGACCTCGGCGATGGCCGCGGCGGAGCGGGCGGTGCCGGCGGTGATGGCGAAAACCTGCGCCACGACCGCCATCGCGACGGTCAGGATCGCCAGCGCGACGAGCATCTCCACCAGCGTGAACGCGGCGCGGCGCGATGGCCGGACCGCTCGCTCACGGTCGCGGCTCGGCCGGGGACGGTTGCGGCTCGGATTGGCGTGGCGCGCGGGCATTGCTACTCCACGAACTCGTGCAGCCGGATCGTCTTGCGGATGATCGTCACGATCGGCGACTGTCGCTCGAAGATCGGCTGGCCATTCGAGTCACGCTCCACGAATGCCGGCGGAATCACCCACACCGGCCAGCCCGGCGCCGCGGCCTCGTTGTCGCCGAGCACCCACGGATAGACACCGTTGCTCTTCACCACCACCGTCTCGTCATCCGGCCGCTCGACCACCTCGTAGATCGGAAGCGTGTCGCGCTGGTGCGGCGTGAAGCCGTAAACTTGCCGGCCGAATGTCGCGCTGAATGTCGTCAGTCCGTCGAGATCGTGGTCGTTACGCGACGGGATGAAAACGCTGCCTACCGGCAACAGCCGTCCAACCTCCGCGTTGCACTTGAACGCCAGGCGCGAGCGCTCGGTAAACGTCCCGCCCAGCGTCGGCGGCCGCAGGAACCGCCCGCTTGCCGAAGAGAGCACGCCGTAGTCGCTGCCCTGCACGAGCATCGGCGACGGGAACTCGGTGAACGCGACCAGCCAGGCCGACGGCAGCAGGCGGTCGCCGCCGATGGGCAGGCCGAAGTTCGACGCGACGGCGCGCGGCTCGAGCAGCCAGTTCGGCGCTCCGCCGTCCTGCGCCGCGAAGCGGTGGTTCTCGCTGGGGCGGCGGGTAACGACCACGATCACTTCGTACAGCAGCGGATCGCTGCCGTCGGCGTATGAAACGCGGCGGTAGAACGCGGTCCAGGCTACGCGGCGGTCGAAGGCCTTGCTGCGCTCGCGGTCGGGGATGTCGGTGCTCAGGTAGCCGGAGTTCGTCGGGCGCGGGGCGAATGTCGGATAGTTCGCGACGTTGCCGCCGGGAAGACCGAGGAAATCCTCGGGCTTGAACGTCGTGATCGGCTCGATCGGCGGGTACACGCGCGCGATGCCCGGCAACGCCGGGCTTTCGAGCAGGCTCAGCGCGTTCATGCTCGGGAACGGAAGATCGAACTCGAGGTGGTTGTTCGATGTGTAGTCGTTGCCGAGGCCGAGCCCGCTGACGAAAGTCTGCACGAGCGGTTCGGTCGGCTCGACCACGCGCTTGCCGCGCTGCGGCGCGGTGAAGCCGACGTTCTCCGTGACCAGCGGCCGGACCTTGACGACCGGCTCCCAGTCGTTGCGGAGTGTCATGGCCGCCGGCGTCGCGGCGCTTCCCGCGCGCGGGCGGAAGATCTGATCGACGCGGAAGACATTCGCGAGGTTTATCGGATCGGCGTGCACGACTTTCCGCGCCGTCCGCACCTGCGTCTCGATCGTCGCCAGGGCGTGCTCGCCCACCGCCTCCGCCGCCGACAGGTCCACCGTTCGCCGGCTGTACTCGATGCCGACGGGCAGCGCCGCGGCGATGAACAGCAGGCCGATCCCGAGGATCACCAGGGCGATCATCAACTCGGGCATGCTGAACGCGGAAGCCACGGAGCCGCGAAGCCACGGAGCCACGAAAGGGCCTGGCGCTGGCGGGCCGGACTTCTCGTACCGTCGTTGCACGGGTCGCACCTTCGCCTGCTGCTCCTGCGCAGTTTGCCTACTGCTCCGGCGGCGGCTCGCTGCGCATCAGGTTGCCGCCGAAACGGCTGATCGCGTACGTCTCGCCGAACTGCCGCAGGGCGTCGCGCCGCGCGTCCGGCGCGGCGTCCGGGCCGAGGTTCGCGAACGGCTCGCGCTGGTAGAGCGTCACGCCGCCGAAGTGATAGCGCTGGAACTTGATGTCGAAGTCCCGCGTCACGCCGTTCCAGCGGTCCCCGGTGCGCTCCCAGCCGCGGCCCTCGGGATGCAGCGCGGGAGTCTCCGGGTCGAACGCGTACAGCCGCCACGCCGGCGGGCGCGGCGCGTTGCCGGTCAGCCAGACGGTCGAGCGCACGCCCTGCTCGGGATCGAAGACGATCAGGAAATCGTCCGCATCCAGAAATTGCTCGCTCGGGTTCGTACGCGGGTCTGGATCCAGCTCGAAGTCGCCGATGGTGCCCCGCAGCACCGCGTCGCCGTCAAACCGCCCCGCGGTCGTGGGCACGAGCGCCTCCGACGGGGCGACCCAAACGTCCTTAGGCAGCACGGAAACAGCGCTGGACGCCTGCTTGAAGTAGTCGGAGTACATGACGTGCCCCTGCACATTCACCGGGGCGTCCGCAGGCGGCGACGAAGCCGTGATGTAGCGGTACGTCACCAGCGCCTGGCGCCCGACGGTGGTCTCCTGCGTCGCGCCGGCGTCTTCGCTCTCGCCGGTCGGATAGAGCCATTGCGCCGGCAGGGCGCGGACCGCCATCAAGCTGCGCTCGGAACTGGCGATCAGCGCGGCCCGGCTCATGGTGCTGGACAGGAACTGCCGCGCCTGGTCCAGCCGCGAGTCGCGCGACATCGTGTTGAACGCCGGTAGCCCCAGCGCCAGGATCAGGCCGATGATGCCGATCACCACGAGCAGTTCGAGGATGGTGAACGCCGCGGCGCACGCCACCCCGGCGCCGGCGGATGCCGTGACGCGGTGGGTTCTGGGATAACGCGGCGGCGTTTGCACAACACGCTCCGAGATGGCGGTTGCCGTGGACGCGGGAATTGTATCGCGTCCCAGTTGTCCCCCCATCCGCGGGTCGTCAGGGAGACTGTAAGTCATGCTTCGGGAGGTACTTGTAATCGTCCGCCGCGTGCATGTTGGCTGCCGCGCGGCTCCACCCGTTGGCGATCGAGGGCGGGTTCTCGGCGTGGATTGTCCCGGCCAGCGGATCCTCGATGTCGAGATACGGCCGCGGCAGCGGCTCGCTCCAGAGCCAGTTCTGAGGCTGGTTGAAGAGCGCATTCGTCCCGGCCGGATCCTGAAGCCAGAGGTCGTACTGCTCGCGCGCGACGCCGCGGGAGCGGAACGCCGGGCGGCGCTCGGTCACGCGGTACGCCGCAATGTTCACGTCCCACTCGATCTTGACGTACAGCATGTAATCCAGCGGCACGCCCCAGGCGTCGTGAATGCCCAGGATTTCCGTGCGGCTGAGCTCGGGGGCGGCCACCGAAAGGTCGCCGGTGTTCACGAATTCGGCCAGCACCGGCGGCTGGTTGGCCGGGTCGATCAGCACTTTGGGGTAGGTCAGCGGCTGGATCGCGTTCGCGGGAACCTGGGCCACTGCGTCAGGCGTCAGCGCCCGCAGGTAGGTGTAAAGCGCGCGGTTGTCGTCGTCGCGTCGGGCGGGACTGTTGTCGTCGGTCATGTCGGTGTAGCTCACCTCTTCCGCGGACGGGCTACCCCCAGTGTAACCTAGCAGGTCGCGCGCGAGGCGGAACAGCAGCTTCTGTTCGACATTGATCGCCCAGGGCGTCGAGTTCGCCGTAAGCCCGGAGACGATGCGCGCCACGTTCGGGCGCACGTTCACTACGCTGTTGCGGTCGAGTTGATACGGCGGATACGGCCCGAACGTCGCCCCGTCGCGCTTGTCGTAGACCATGCGCAGCGGGTTGTCCTCGGCGAAGCGCTCGGCGGCCAGGGCGGTCGAGCGCAGAATCTGTTGCGTGTAGGCGCGCTTCTGGGCGCCGACCGCGGCGGAGACGCCGGTGACGATCAGGCCGACCAGCAGGCCGATGACCGCGATGACGATGAGCAGCTCGGTGAGCGTGAATGCGGAACGGGCGTTGCGCGAGCAATGCGAGGACCGCTGACCACAGGCGGCATGCCTGCGCCGCCCACCCCTTCTGTCCGACCCGCGGCCGTAGGGGAGCGGAGTTTGCAGTTGGGATGTCCGGCGTCGCTGCATCAGCCCACCGTGCGTAAACGCTGGAACGAACGCCTACTGGAGCATCGCCCCGTTGTGCTTGAAGTTCGCGATGTCGTCGGCCGTGCCGAACTTGCCGTCCGCCCCCGCGCTGATCAGCAGATAGCTGTCGGCGTTGTGCGGCATGATCTTCACGCCCGCTGCGTTCGTGTTGCGGATGTAGTGCGCGAAGCCCTGCTGGTTCGTCGGCACCGCGTCGAACGAAGCCACGACGTCGAGCGTGTTCCCGCCGTTCCAGGCGCTGTTCCAGTAGAGGTTGTGCATCCCACGCATCTGCGTGTCGAGCTTCTTCGGCGTCAGTTGGAGTGGGGTGTCGTCGCCGCGCCCGGCGAGCGGGTTCGGCGTGCCGCCGGCGAACCCGCCGGACGCGAGCAGCGCTCCATTGTCGCGGAAATGGTAAATTCCGCGGCGCGCCGGGGCGACGTCGTTCGGCGTGCCGTCCGCGATCTTCTGCCCGGCCGGGTCGGCCCGCCAGTACAGGATCGGCTGGCCGAACGCGTCGAGGAACATCGGGTACAGCCGCTTGGCCGGCTTCTCGCCGACGGCGCGGGCGGCCTTGGTCTCAACCTCTATTTCAAAGCTGCCGTTCGTCCCGGCCGCCACCGCGAGCGTCGGGTTCCATTTCGAGAGCGTGACCTTGCTGGACTCGATGAACGGACCGGAGCGCGGGAAAACGGGCTTATAATTCGTGTCGATGCTGTAGAGGCCGCCCACGTCGCCGTCGGTGTCGTTGCCCCAGTAACTCGAGCTGGTGCGGCTGGTCTTGAACCCAGCGCAGCCCAGGCCGTCGGGGCCGAGCAGCGCCCAGACGAGCAGGCCGGCGCCCGAAACCTGCGGGTCGGGTGACAACGACTGCGGGTCGATCGGGCCGGTCTGGAGATCGGGCCCCGGAACGATTGCGCTCACGGGGTTCCAGCCATACGGGCTGCGCACCCGGTACGTCAGCGTGTTGCCGTTGCGGGAGTCGGATGCCGAAGGCGGATATCCGCCGCCCACCTTTCCGTCGGCGCGGAACATCTCCAGCCCGGTCGCGAGCGTGTTGTTGATCAGAGCGTCAGTTGCCGACGCCTTGGCGGTCTTTCGCACGTGACCGATGGCTGGGACCAGCACGCCGATCAGCAGGACGATGATCGCGATCACCGTCAGGAGCTCGACCAGCGAGAAGCCGGGCGTGCGGACGCCGAAGGGTCGGCCGAATGAGTGGTTCCGTCGCATGGCATTCTCCCGCGGCGACGTCGGATCGCCGAATCGTGTCCCGGCCGGCGGGGCCGGGGTCGCAGGCTGTTGAATCTTACGCCCGCCGCGGCTGCGATTCACAGGCGGCAGCGGGTGAGCGTCAGCCGTACCCGCCAATCCCCACCCGTGCAAAGACGAGCGAGCAATCCTGCCCCGCACTTGCGTACGGGGTTCGGACGGGCGTCCGTTCGTCCCCGCCCTCACGGTCGCGGCCCGGATCGACGCGCGTCTCACCGCGCTGCGGTTCCGATTGCCGCTAACGCCGGAAGTTCCGCACATCGTCCGCCGTTCCGTACAGGCCGTCCCTGCCTGCGGCAATGAGCAGGAACGAGTCCGGGTTATACGGCTTGATCACGCCATCGCCGCTGGGGCGCTGCGTCGTCTGGAACACCGAGCGGTCGTACGTGTACTCGGCGAAGGTCTCCGGCGGCGGTTGCTGGAATTTGTTCGCCGGGTCGTACCCGAGCTTGCCGAGGGGGTGCAGTACGCCGCGGATGCCGTTGCCCTGGTACGGGAAGCGGCCCACCAGCGTCTCGGAGCCGGTGAACATGGCGTTGTCGGCCATGTCGTAGATTCCGACCTTCAGGCTGCCCTCGGCGCCGGTGGTGTAGGGTTCTTCGGCGCCGACGGTTGCGGCGTAATAGAGGATCGGGTCGCCGTGGCCGCCGACGAAGAATGGAATGCGGCTGCTGTTCCACTCGGAGGTTCCGCTGTCGGTGCTGAGCACGGCGGGCATGGTGGCGTCGGGGTCGGTGGCGCTGAGCGTAATCGGCGTAGCGCGGGTCTTGTCGTCCGCCGTCACGTAAGGTCCGAAGCGCGAGTACTTGCGGGAGGGCTGTAGGGCATACCAGTCAAGCCAGTCTTTCTTGGTGATGCGGTGGTCGCCGTCGAAATCGTTCTCTTCGGTCGGGCGAACATAGCCGTTCTTGTCCGGTCCCTGGAGCTGGATCATGAGCCACTGCGCGCCGGAAAGGGGGATCTTGGCCTGCGCGCCCTCGAACGGGTTGTAGCCGCGGGACGCGGGCAGCTCGCCCTGTTCCTGTTCGAAGGCGCGGCAGCCGCGCTCCAGGATGCCGATCTCGTTGGCGGTGGCGGCGTTCCTGGCGTTGTCGCGCGCGGCGCGCAGCGCGGGCACGCCGATGCCAATCAGCAGGACGATGATGGCGATCACGACCATCAACTCGATGAGCGTGAAGGCCGCTCGACGCATGCGATTCCGGTTCATGTTGATTCCTCGCGGCCCGCGGTACGCCGGCGCTGCCCTTTGTCCCGATGTCCCTACGTCCGTTCCGTCCTTGCTACTGGTTCGTCAGTCCCTGGATCAGGTGGATCATCGGCATGTAAAGCGAGATCACGATGAAGCCGACGATCGAGCCGAGGACCACGACGAGGATCGGTTCCAGCAGGCTGACCAGCGAGGCGACGAGGGTATCGACCTCGTCGTCGTAATTGTCGGCGACCTTGTAGAGCATCTTGTCGAGCTCGCCGGTCTCCTCGCCGACGTCGATCATGTTCACCACCAGCGAGTCCACGACCTTGGACGCGCGAAGCGGGTTGGCGAACGTGTCGCCTTCGCGAATGGAGTCGTGAACTTTGCCGAGCATGCCCGCGAAGACCTCGTTGCCGGTCGTGTCGCGGGTGATCTTGATCGCCTCGAGGATTGGAACGCCGGCGGAAATCAGCGTGCCCAGCGTCCGCGCGAAACGCGCGATTCCCGACTTGGAAACAATCTGCCCCATGACGGGGATCTTCATGAAGATCACGTCCAGAATGTACCGCCCGATCTTCGACTGGCGGATCAGCTTGTACATCATGAAGATGATCAGCGGCGAGAAGATCACAATCAGCCATCCCGGCGGCGAGCCGTGGAGCAGCCAATTGGACGCGTCGATCAGGAACTGCGTCATGACCGGCATGTCCTTCACGCCGAAGTCCAGGAAGATGTCCTTGAACTGCGGCACAAGGAAGATCACGATCGCCAGCGTGATGGCCGTCGCGATCGTGATGACGACCGCCGGGTAAATCATCGCGCCGATGACTTTGCGCTTGAGCTTCTGGGCCTTCTCCAGGAAGTCGGCCAGGCGCTGGAGGATCACGTCGAGCACGCCGCCCGATTCGCCCGCTGCCACCATATTGCAGTAGAGGCGGTCGAACGCCTTGGGATGTCGGGCCATGGCCTCGGAAAGGGTCGCGCCGCCCTCCACGTCTTCGGAGATTTGCTTCAGCGATCCCTTGAGCATCCCGGCCTTGGCCTGCTGTTCAAGAATGCGGATGCTCCGCAGGATCGGCAGACCGGCGTCCTGAAGCGTTGAGAGCTGGCGGGTGAACTGGGTGAGTTGCTTGGTGGAGACCCAGCCGAAGCCGGCCCCGGCGGCTTTCTTGCGCTTGACGCCGGTTTCCCGGCCGGCCCCGAGCTTCTTCTTGCCGGCCTTCTCGCTGACCTTGGTCGGGAAGTAGCCCAGGCTCTTGACCTTGGCCACCGCCTCCTCTTTGGTCGGGGCCTCCAGTTCGTCCTTAATCTCTTGGCCCGAGGAGTTTAACGCTTCGTACGTGAAGACCGGCATCGGTCCAACTCCCGGCGCATTCGTCCGGCGCAACACGAAAGTCCGCCGCGCACGAGCGCAACGCGACTCCGCAACAACTGATTATGCCCCGACCCAAGTGGCTCGGCAAACGCCCTGGCGCGGGAATTGGCCCTTGAAAACGAAACCCACGGGCGGCCGGCCTTCCGGGCGCCGCCGAAAGCCGGGCACCGCGGAATTGTCAACGACGTGCAAGCCTCGCGAAAAAAGGGGCGGGCGAGCCGAGCATGGGCGTTTGGCGGGGCTCGACTCGCCCTCGTCAGGGGAACGGAGATCAGCACACGACGGTAAGGTCATGGCTCGTAGCGACCGTGCGAATCGAACCGGTGTTACCGCGGCCCGCCGCAAGGCACGCCATCCGTGGATCCACTACGAGCCAGACTCCTCACCCGTCCGGTCCGTGCCGCACCGTGAGCTGGCCGTGGCGCAACGGACACGCTGACAACGGCGCGGCAAATGCGTCCGGCTCACTGCGATTCTCGATATCGCTCCTCCGCAGCAGGAACCTGGTCTGGGACTGCCGCGTCCGCGCCGGGTGCAAGCGAAAGCCCCCACGCCAGCAACTCGTTCTCAACCAGTTCGCGAAGCAGACCGGTCGTAACCACCGAGTAGCCGAGCGCCAGCACACGCCGCTCGATGTCGCCGGCGAGAATCCGCGCCGTCGAGTGTTGCAGTTCCGCCCGACGTTCCAGCGAGCGAGCAATGCGGGCCTTCTCCCACGTTGCCGGCGACCGGTCCGGCGCCGCGCTCGACGCCACTCGGACGGACCGCCGCCCCGCGTCGCGGCGTTTGCGGAACATGGCGAACGACTCGGCCACGTCGCTCAATCCCGTCTCGCTCAGCACGGTCCGGACGCAACGGTGGACGTACTCGGTGGTCGGAGGACGAGCGCCGCGCCACTCACCCAGATGCACCATCACGGCCCGTCCGAGTGCGTCGGCGTGCTCCGCGTCATAGCCACAGGCGTGCATGGCCGACGCCAGCGAGCGGCGCAGCCGGCTGAAGTCGAAGCTCTCCAGCGCGCCGTCGCGCTTAACCACCACCAGGCGCTCGTTCTTGCTCACGTCGTCTCACCCGTACCGTGCCGCTCGTCAAACAGGTTCTGCTGCCCCGGAATGTCGTCGGCGGAGCGATCGATGACGTTCTGCGCCTCTTCGATGAACTCGCCGACATCTTTGAAGTCCCGATAGACGCTGGCGAAACGCACGTACGCGACCTTGTCCACTCGCCGCAGCACTTCCGCGACCTTTTCGCCGATCGTTTGGCTCGAGACTTCCTTCTCGAAGCCCGCGATGATGTAGTCCTCAACCTCCTCGGCCGCCTGTTCGAGCCGCTCCGACGAAATGCGGCGCTTGTACGCGGCCTGCCGGATGGCCTCCAGGATCTTCCGCCGATCGAACGGCATGCGCGAACCGTCGCGCTTGATCACCGAAAGCCGCACACGCTCTTCAGGCCGCTCGTACGTCGTGCATCGCCGATGGCATTGCAGGCATTCGCGCCGCCGACGGATACCGCGCCCGCCATCCGTCGCCCGCGAGTCGATGACCTTGGTTTCCTCCGCGCTACAGAACGGACATCGCATGCCAACCCATTCGATTGATCGAAGGTGCGAAATCCGGAACGCGATCTTCTGGCGCTGACCTGAGCCATCTGAAGACGTGCCGTCGTCCGGACTCCTCGCGCCTTGTGGCACAACAGGTTGTTATTCGAAGAATCTATAACCCAATAGCTCGCGTGTCAAGAGCCAATCCCGATATCGGACGAACTTCACGAGACATTGCGCGCCGCCCCCGCTATAACCGCTCCCATGGCCAACCGCGTCTGCGAGTTTATGCACGCCGGCCTGCGAATCCTCGGACACTCACTGGCCGGCGAGGAGACGTACGTGATCGTCCCCGAGTTGGACGTCGCGTTCGACTTCGGCCGCGCGCCGCGCGAAATGGTCTCCATCAACCACGTGTTCCTGACACACGGACACATGGATCACTCCGCGGGCATCGCGTACTACTGCTCGCAACGCCTGTTCGTCGACACGCCGCCCGGGCACATCTACCTGCCCGAGCCGCTGCTCGAGCCGGTTCGCGACCTGCTCCGCGTCTGGGGCCGCATTGACGGACAGGAGCCCCCGGCGCACCTGCACGCGATCGCCGCGGGCCAGGACGCCGCCATCCGTCGCAACCTGCTCGTGCGGGCGTTTCGCGTGAATCACCCCTGCCGCCGTCGCGGATCGGCGCCGATCGACAGCCTGGGCTACGCCGCGATCGAAGTCCGGCACAAGCTCAAGGACGAGTTCGCTGGGCTGAGCGGCGAGGAACTGGTGCAGCTCAAGCGGCGCGGCGTGGAGATCACGCGGCGGATCGAAGTGCCGCTGGTGGCCTATTGCGGCGACACGGGGGTTGGGGAGTTCTTCGCGCTCGATCACGTCCGCCGCGCGCGTGTGCTGGTCATCGAGTGCACGTTCGTCGAGGAGGATCATCGCGACCGTGCCCAGGCAGGCGGCCACATGCACCTCTCGGACCTGCGCCGGCTGCTCCCCAGCCTCGAGAACGAGTGTATCCTGCTGACGCACCTGTCCCGGCGGACGCTGATCGGCGACGCCAAGCGGCTGCTGGCGGCCGCGATCGGCGACGAGATCGACACGCGCGTCTTCCTGCTCATGGACCAGCGGCGGAAGTCACGCAGTGGCGGGCAGGCCCCGCGACACGGGGCGGGCGCCCCGGCGCCGTCGGAGCGGCAACGCAGCGGATGAGTGTACCGGGCAAGTTCGATCCGAGCCGCGACCGTGCGCGAGGGGGGCTACGGAGCAACTTCCGCCCCGAATTCGCGTTGCGCGCCGGAGATTCAGTCCGATTCAGACCGGGCCGGGAACATTGACCAGACCCCGGCTCGTGGAATCCGCGCCGGCGGATACAATGGGCGGGCGCGCCGTGTCCTGCGCTGACGAAATCGGTCCTGTATTCAAGCGAACAAGCGAATGAGCGAAGCTATGTCACTCCCGGTGATCGATCGCGAACGCCCGCGGCGCCGCCTGCCGCCGTGGCTCAAGCGGCCGATGCCGACGGCCGAGATGCTCAAGACGCGCGAGCTGATCAACGGGCTGAAGCTGAACACGGTGTGCGTCGAGGCCCGCTGTCCGAACCTGACCGAGTGCTGGTCGCGCGGAACGGCGACGTTCATGGTCCTCGGCGACGAGTGCACGCGTCGGTGCGGCTTCTGTGCCGTTTCGACCAAAAAGCCGCGCCCGCCGGACGACGGCGAGCCGCAGCGCATGGCGGAGGCGGCGGCGCAGCTCGGGCTGCGGCACGTCGTGATCACGTCCGTCGCGCGGGACGACCTGCCGGACGAGGGCGCCGGGCACTTCTCGCGCTGCATCGCGGCGACGCGCGCCCGGCTGCCGCAGGCGACGATCGAGGTCTTGGTGCCCGACTTTCACGCCCGGCCGGAACTGATTGAAATCGTTGTGGCGGCGCGGCCGGAGGTCTACAACCACAACATCGAGACGGTCGCCCGGCTTCAGAAAATGGTCCGCCCGGCCGCCCGCTACGAGCGTTCGCTGCAAGTTCTTGAACGGGTGAAGCGGCAGGACGCGCGCGTTCACACCAAGAGCGGCATCATGGTCGGCCTGGGCGAGTCGCACGACGAGCTTGTGCAGACGATGCGCGACCTGCGGGCCGCCGGCTGCGAGCTGCTCACGATCGGGCAGTATCTCCAGCCGGGCGAGCGCTACCTGCCGGTCGAGCGCTTCTACCCGCCGGAGGATTTCGAGCAGCTCGGCCGCATCGCCGAGGAACTCGGTTTTCACGCGGTGGCGAGCGGGCCGTTCGTGCGGAGCAGCTACTTCGCGGAGACGCTGTTTGCGGAGACGGATTCGATTGCCGGATTCGTCCGGGGCGAGCGGGGACACGGATCAGGGGGCTGAGTCCGCCAGATCGTCGGACGCTGAAACGGCCGAACGACTGTGCGCAAGTACACGCCAATCCGAGCCGCGCGCTACTGCACAATTCCCTTCGTCAGCCGCATGAACGCCGTCTCCAGGTTCACTTCCTCCTGTCGGATTTCGTGGATGCGCAGGCCGTTCTGGAGCATGGCCGCGGCGATGAACGAGAAGTCCGTCGTGTCGCTGTTCAGGTTCAGCACCAGCCGCCCGTCGCGAAGCTGCGCGCTCTGCACCGCCGGCAGGCCCGAGAGAACCTGGCGCGTGCGCTCCTGGTCGTCCGGCGTGATGACGTGCACCACCGTGCCGACGCGGGCGCGGCGCAGCGCTTCCGTCACGGAGCCCTGGTAAATCATCTCGCCGCGCTCCAGGATGCCGATGCTGGTGCACAGGTCGGCCAGCTCCGGCAGGATGTGCGAGCTGATCAGGATCGTCTTGCCCATCCGGTGCAGCTCTTTGAGCAAGGCGCGGATCTCGATCCGCGCGCGCGGGTCAAGCCCGCTGGCCGGCTCGTCCAGGAACAGCACGCGCGGGTCGTGCAGCAGCACCCGCGCGATGCTGAGCCGCTGCTTCATGCCGCGGCTGAGCGAATCCACCAGCGCGTCGCGCTTGTAGCTCAGGTCGGTCAGCTCCAGCACGTCGCCCACGATCTGCGCCCGCTTCTTGCCCACGATGCCGTAGGCCGCGGCGAAGAACTCCAGGTACTCCTGCACCACCATGTCCTCGTACGCGCCGAAGAAATCCGGCACGTAGCCGATCAGCGGGCGGATCTTGCGGCTCTCGTAGCCGACGACGTGCCCGCAGACGCGCGCCTCGCCCCACGTCGGCTGAAGCAGCGTGCTGAGGATGCGGATGGTCGTGGTCTTGCCGGCGCCGTTCGGCCCGATGTACCCGAAGCACTCGCCCTCCTCGATGTTCAAGTGCAGGTTGTTCAGGGCGACCAGCTTTCCGTATCGCTTGGTCAGGTTGATCGTCTGGATAATCACGGCGTCCCCTCGGCCGGCGGGCGGCCCGTGTAGGCGATCGGCACGCGGACGCGGTACAGCGTGCGGCCGGCGCTCTCGCGCAGCGCCTCGCCGTCACGGTGGAGGTGGACCTCCGCAGGCGCCTCGACGTGCAGGAGCAGCACGGCCTGCCCGCGCGACAGCCACGAGGTGGTGTCGACGTCGAGCAGCCCGTCGGTGCTGAGCGACGTGCCGAACTTGTCGAACTCGCCGGACGCCCCGTTGGGCTGGTACAGGTCGCGCGTCGAGGCCAGCATCATCGCGGCCACCGGCGCCGGAACGTTGGCCGGGAAGCCGAGCCGCACGGTCAGCGCCGCCATCCAGGTCCGGTTCTGGAGCGACCACAGGTTGGGAAGCTGCGGCTCGTCGCGTGCGTCGGCCGTAGGCACCCAGCGCGCCAGCTCCTGCTCGTAACGCGCGTATTCCGCCGCGCCGAGCTGTGCCACGCGCTGCCCAGGCGCCAGCGGCCCGATTGTCACGGCCAGCACGTTGAACGCCGGCGGAATGAAGCTCTTGCCGTACACCGTCTTGCGGTCGCTGCGCGCCGTCAGCGGCGCCGCGCGCGGCGGCGGCCCGTCGCGCTGCTCGAGCCGCGGGTCGATGAACAGCAGCACGCCGCCTTCAATCGGCACCCCGAGGTTATTCTCCATCCAGCTTTCCGGGGTGAGCCGGCCAGTCTCGCGGCTGGCGCGCAGCTCGGCGTCGATCGTCGCCGGCAGCTCGGCCTCCCAGCGCGCCTCGAATTCCTTGAGCGTAGCCCGCATCGGCGTGTCGACCAGCACGGATTCGCCGGGGATCGCGCTGTAGCGCTCGGCCGTCGCGTAGCGAAGCGCGACCTCCGGGCCGGACGCCAGCGGCCGCAGGTAGTTCTTCTCGCCGGGAAGCGAGAGGTCCACGCGCTGCCGCCGCGGGCTGCGGTAGCCGAAGTACGTCACGCCGCGGGCCTCGTGCGAGCCGGCGGTCAGGTCCACGAAGCTGACCGAGTGCACGTTGTCGGTCACGCCGCGCGAGAGCGCCACGGCCCCCAGGCTCAGCACCGCGGCGACGATGGCGAAGACCGCGAAGACCGACCAGCTCAGGTGCGCCAGGTCGCGCTTCTTCAACCACCACCAGCTCGCGAACGTGGACAGTCCGATGTAGGCCGCGACGAACGCGAAGGCGGCCAGCACGCGAAGGCCCGCCTGGGCGCGGAACTCGACGCCCTCGACCACGCGGTTGTATAGCCACACTGCGCTGGCCAGCAGCGTGGTTTGCTCGGCCTCGCTGCGCTTGAAGTCCTCGCTGTGCTCGGCCAGGTCGAGCAGTTCCGTCACGAACGGGCGCGCCAGACCGAGCTCCGCCAGGTCCCGCAGCCGCGCCGCGACCGCGGTGACGCGGCCCGAACCGAGCGGGCGGATGCTGACGAGATTGACCGGCCGCGTTCCCGCGAGATCGACGAGCGTTGCCTGCGCGCCGCGCGCCAGCTCCGCGAGCGTCACCGTCACGGGCGACTTGAACGCCGCGTCGCGGGCCACGGCGAACCGGCGACTCAGGTACGGCAGCGTCTCCACTTCGACGGAAGCCCCCGCCCCGGCCAGCGGCAGCGCCGCTCCGAGGGGGCTGTTCACCAGCCGACTCCAGGCGGGGCCGACGCCGATCACAAGTTGTCCGCCTTGCCGCACCCAGTCGAGCAGCGCCTCGAGTTGCCAGTCCTGGAGCTGATCCGGGTTCGGCTCGTCCCACACGATTACATCGACGGACTCGAGGCCGAACCAGCGGTCCGGGAGATCGATGGCGGGCAACCGGCCGACGCACACGTTGCGGTAGTAGGGGCGCGTTCCCCAGTTCGGCGAAAGGTACGAGCCGTTGGGCGTGTCGATGTCGCGGATTGCGTTGACGGCGGTCTCGCTCACGTCGACGACCAGCAGGCAGTCGTTGCCGATCGATTCGAAGGCCGGCGCGCTGAGGTGCGTGATGAGGTTGCCCTGCGCGTCGCGCACGTCCACCGAGACCGGACGGCCTTCCTCCTCCTTCAGCGTCGCCGCGTAGCACCAGACCTTGCGCAGCCCAGTGTCCGGCGTCAGCGCGACGAGCGGGACGGTGTAGTTCACGCGGTCGCCGTCAATGTCGATCCGCTCGATGGCGAGCTGGCACTGGATCGGCTGCGGCGTCTGGACCGCAAGCTCAACCACGACGGGAAACCACTGTCCCTCGCGGACGACGTTCAGCGACGCGACATTGGCCTGGAACCCGAGGCTGCGCACCGTGCCCTGGATCGGCTGGGCGCGCAACGGCGCCGTCAGCATCGGCGCGGACGCCAACGCCAGCACGCCGACAAGCACGCGCGTTCGGCTCTGGATCAACGCCGCGGCTCCGTCCTGTCACGATCTACAACAGTACCGCAAGTCCCGGCGGCCGCCATTATAGGGCCGGGCGAGGATTTGAACGGCCGGCTTGACTGGAGCCGGCCGCGCCGCTACAAGGCGTACGCCGCGTACGAAGTTGGCGTTCACCGTCGGCCGGGAAAGGCTCCGCGGGACCGGACATGAAGGTCATCGCCATTATTCCGGATCGCCGCATCGTTGGCCCGGAGCCACGCCCGCCGACCTAGCTTTCGCAGCGCAGCGCATCGAACAGCGAGGACCTCGGCGAGCACGGCTCGACCGAGGTTTTTTGTTGGACTTGAACCAGGGGCGCAACCGGGTCGGACCCGGGGAGCGGCGGATTGTCGGCGGCGACGAAACAGTTCGAAGTGAGCGATGCCGCGCGTGGGCCGACGGCGGCGCTGCTGGTGCTGGCGCTGCCGATGATCGGCATCACCGTATCGCGCATGCTGATGGGTTTCATCGACTTCGCGATGGTCTCGCAGCTTGGCACGGCGGCGCAGGCGGCGATCTCGCCCTCCACGCTGCTGCTGTTTACGATCGCCTGCCTGGGAATGGGCATGGCGCAAGCGGTGCAGACGTTTGTCTCGCAGGCCGACGGCCGCGGCGAGCCGCAGCGCGCCGGCGCGTACGTGTGGCAATCGTTGTACCTGGCGGGGGTGGCGGCGCTGCTGAGCGCGCCCGTGGCGTACTTCACGCCGCAGTGGTTCGCGCTGATCGGCGATGCCGGTCGGCATCCGACCGCGGTGCAGGCGATGGAGATTCAGTTTCTCTCGTACGCGCTGTGGGCGATCGGGCCGATGACCGCTTGCGCGGGGCTGGAGAGCTTCTACAACGGCATCCGCCGCCCGCGGCTTGGACTGCTCGCGGTGGTCGCTTCGCTCGTGACGATCGCGGTCGGAAACTACGTGCTGATCTTCGGGCACTTCGGATTCCCCGCGCTGGGCATCGCGGGCAGCGGGATCGCGACGGTGCTGGCGTGGTGCGTACGGCTGGCCGTGCTGTGCGCGCCGCTGCTGAGCTCCGGCATCGACGCGCGGTACAACACGCGGCGCGGCGTGCGGCTCGACGCGCGCAAGCTCGCCGAGCTGGTCCGCATCGGCGGGCCGATCTCGATGCAATGGCTGGTGGACATCGGCGCGTGGCTGGTGTTCCTGCAACTGATGATGCCGCCGTTCGGTGAAGTGGCCATGGCCGGCTCGAACCTGGCGATCCAGTTCATGCACCTGTCGTTCATGCCGGCGCTGGGCATCGGCATGGCGCTGACCACGCAGGTGGGGAACGCGGTCGGCGCGGCGCGGCCGGACGAGGCCGATCACCGCGTGCGCGTCGCGTGGCGCGTGATCTTCGGGTACATGGGTTTGATGACGGTCGTGTTCGCGGCCCTGGGCCGGCCGCTGTCGGCGCTGCTGTGCTTCGAGCCGGACCGCGCGCTGCATGACGCGGTGGTGTCGGCAGGCGCGGTGACGCTGCTGTGGGTGGCGGCGTTCCAGGTCTCGGACGCGATGTGCATCACGTACAGCTTCGCGGCGCGCGGCGCGGGCGATACGCGCGTGCCGGCGATCCTGTTCGCGGTGTGCTGCTGGGGCATCTTCGTCGCCGGCGGCTATTGCATGACGGTCTTTGCGCGCTCGTGGGGCGTGCACGGCCCGTGGATGATGTGCGCCGCGTACATCATCGTGCTGGGAGTGCTGCTGCGGCGCCGCTGGCGTGCAGGGGTGTGGCGAAGGATACGGCTGTTCGAGCCGGCGGCGCACGCCGCCCCGCGGCCCGCGGACAGTCCCGCCGCGGCGCCGATCGCCTCGGGAGGCGCGGAGTAGTGCGGCGGTTGGAGCGCTCTGAGTGGCGCGGTCATCATGCTGTCGGATTGGCGAGCGCGGGCTTCTTGCCCACCCCGGTGTTGGCGCGGGCGCCGTGCCAGTAGAAGCGGACCACGCGGCCACGCGCGGGCAGTATGCACAGTCCGCGCGAACGGAATGCGAGGCGATGAAGGCGTGAGGTTCGGAGTGAGCGATGTTTGAGCCGCTGCCGTCGAAGTTCGATTTCCCCCAGGCCGAGCGGAACGTCCTGGAATTCTGGGAGAAGAACGGCGTTTTCGAGCAGTCCTTGAGACTGCGCGAAAGCGCGCCGCGCTTCGTGTTCTTCGAGGGTCCGCCCACCGCCAACGGCTTGCCGCACCCCGGCCACTGCCTGACGCGCGCGATCAAAGACCTGTTCCCGCGCTACCGCACGATGTGCGGCTACCTGGTCGAGCGCAAGGCCGGCTGGGACACGCACGGCCTGCCGGTCGAGGTCGAGGTCTGCAAAGAGCTGGGCATTCACGGCAAGGACGAGATCGAGGCCTACGGCGTCGAGAAGTTCAACCTGAGGTGCATCCAGAGCGTCTTCCGCTATACGCGCGAGTGGGAGGAGATGACCCGCCGGCTGGGGTTCTGGGTGAACCTTCAGGACGCATACGTCACGTTCCACAAGAGCTACGTCGAGAGCGTCTGGTGGAGCCTCAAGACGCTCTTCGAGCGCGGGCTGCTCTATCAGGGCCACAAGGTGGTCTGGTGGTGGGCGCAAGGCGGCACCGCGCTGTCCAGCGGCGAAGTCGGCGAAGGCTACCGCACGGTCGATGACCCAAGCGTGTTCGTGAAATTCCCCGTCGTGAAATCTTCCGTAGTGCAAACCTCTGGTTTGCCACCGGCGGTCGCGCAGACATCTCGTTCCCCACGCGCGGAGGCGCAAACCTCCGGTTCACAGCCCGCGGCAGAGGCCGCATCTGGGTTCCAGGAGCAAAGCGGAGCTTTGCTCTACGAAAGCGGAGCTTTGCTCTACGAAAGCGGTGCGATGCCATGCGGCGCTTGGAGGGATCGGGTCAGCCTGCTTGTCTGGACCACCACGCCCTGGACGCTCGTCAGCAACCATTTCGTCGCGGTGCATCCCGACCTGGAGTACGCGCTGGTCGAAGACCCTGGACCGGAAGGCGGCCAGCCGGAGTACCTGTACATCGCGAAGGACCTGGTCGAGTCGGTCGCGAAGAAGGTCAAGCGCGAGTTGCGGGTCGTCTCAACCTGCAAGGGGGCCGATCTTGTCGGCCTTCAGTACTTGCCACCGTTCAGCGACGCTTACTACGACAGGCCGTGGGCCCGCTTCGGCGACCACTCCGCATCGGGCCGGCGCGCTCACGTTCGGTTGAGCCAGGCGAACGATGCCGCCCAATTCACACACGAGGTGGAGGCGCCGTTGCGCGCCGGCGGGCAGGAGTCCGTCGGCTGGCGCGTCCTGGCCGCCGACTTCGTCACCATCGAGAGTGGAACGGGGTTGGTGCACGAGGCGCCGGCCTTCGGCGAAGTGGATTTCAACCTGCTCCAGGAGGAGCGCAAGCGCTTCGAAGACCCGGGCGCGATCCCGCTCCTCAACGCCGTCAACCCCGACGGCACGTTCAACGACGACGCGCCCGAGCGCTACCGCGGCCGGTGGGTCAAGGACTGCGACAAGGAGATCATCCGCGAGCTGCGCGACGAGCGCAAGACGCGCTGGGGCACGCCGCTGCTTTACCATCAGGAGGTCTACCGCCACGAGTACCCGTTCTGCCCGCGGGCCGAGAATGACCCGTTGATCCAGTACGCTCGCAAGAGCTGGTTTGTCCGCACCAGCCAGTTCAAGGATGAGTTCCTCAAGAACAACGCCGTCATCCACTGGCTTCCGGAGCACATCAAGGAAGGCCGCTTCGGCGACTTCCTGCGCAACAACGTCGATTGGGCGCTGTCGCGCGAACGCTATTGGGGCACGCCGCTGCCGATCTGGCAATGTGAAAAGTGCGGCCGGATGGAAGCGATTGGTTCGTTTGCGGAGCTTCAGTCCAAGCCCGGCGCGACGGACGCGACCGACGAATACCCGCAGGGCTACTGGAAGGCCAAGGTTGCCGAACACGCGGCCGAGGGCGAGACGCTGCCCGACCACCTGCGCGTGCACAAGCCGTACATCGATGCGTGGACGTACGAGTGCGGCTGCTCAGCCACGACTTTGCGAAGCCACGAATCCGCGGAGGGATCGACGCCTGCCGCAGCGGGCGGAGCCCAATCCAGAGCGCAAGCGAGGAAGCCCGCCGACCAGACTGTCGCCGGCGTTCGGCCCGCTCGCATGCGCCGCGTACCGGAAGTGATCGACTGTTGGTGGGACGCCGGCAGCATGCCGTTCGCCCAGTGGGGCTTTCCGCATGCGCCGGGCAGCGAGGAGATGCTGGCGCAGCGGTTTCCCGCTGATTTCATCAGTGAGGCGATCGATCAGACTCGCGGCTGGTTTTACGGTCTGCTGGCGATCAGCACGCTCTTGTTCGCGGGGCCCGTCGACAGCTTCACAACGGCTCCGCCTTGCCGCGATCGCAGCGGCCCCGATGCGCCGATCGGAAGGTACCCCCTGCCTTTCCGCACCTGCATCGTCCTCGGCCACATGATGGGCGAGGACGGGCTGAAGATGTCCAAGCGCAAAAAGAATTACCGCGAGCCGTCGTACGTCTTCGACCACTACGGCGCCGACGCCATGCGCTGGTACTTCTTCTCCGCCCAGACCCCCTGGACCAGCGTGCGCTTCCAGGAAGCGGCCATCCGCGACACGCAGCGCGAGTTCCTGGTCAAGCTCTACAACGTCCTGAGCTTTTTCAACATCTACGCCAACATCGACGGCTTCGAGGCGAGTTTCAGGTTACCAGTCAAGAGCGGCGAGTCGCAAGACCGCTCCGTGCCCACTTCTGAACTCGCAACGCGCAGCGCGCAAACCGCGACTCCGCGCGGCGCAGGCTGGCGCCCGCCCGCCCAGCGCGGCGAGCTCGACCGCTGGATCCTCAGCGAGCTGCACCGCACCATCCGCGCCGTCCGTGAGAGCATGGACCGCTTCGAGAACTACCCCGCCGCCCAGCGGCTGAGCGACTTCGTCGAGGCCCTGAGCAACTGGTACGTCCGCCGCTCGCGCGAGCGATTCTGGCGAGCGGTGAACGCGGCCGGGAATGGGAACCAGGACAAGTGGGACGCCTATCACACGCTGTACGAGTGCCTGCTGACCCTCAGCATGCTCATCGCCCCGTTCACGCCGTTCTTCGCGGAGACGATGTACCAGAACCTGACGGGAATCAGAAATCAGGGATCAGAGATCGGTGAACGGCAAACGAGCCAGCCCGCCGTGGCGGGCTCCACGCTCCTCGATCCCCCGTCCCCAAGCCCGATTTCCGTCCACCTCTGCGACTACCCCGTCGCGGACCCGGCGCTGATCGACGAGGAACTGGCTGCCGAGATGGACGTCGTGCGCGAGATCGTCTCCCTCGGCCGCGCCGCCCGAACCGACGCCAAGCTCAAAGTCCGCCAGCCGCTCGCCCGGGTCGAGATCATCCTCGCCCGCCGCGAACACGAGCACTGGCTGCAATCGCACGCAGCGCTCATCGCCGAGGAACTGAACGTCAAGCGCGTCGACTTCACCGCCGAGGCGGACCACTACGTGACGTACCAGGTCAAGCCCAACTTCAAGGCCATCGGCCCGAAGTTCGGCAAGCTCGCCCCGAAGATCGCCGCCGTGCTCGGCAAGCTGCCCGACGCGGCTTCCGCTCGGCGGACCCTGGCGGACACCGGCGCCTTGAGCCTGGACGTGGACGGCCAGCCCGTCACGCTTTCGCCGGACGAGGTCGAAATTCGCCTGGAACCCCGGGAAGGCTGGTCCGCGGCGCAGGGCCGCGTCGGCGTCGTCGTCGTCAGCACGGCAATCTCGCCCGAGCTTCGCGAGGAAGCGTTGATACGCGAGTTGATCCATCACGTGCAGGCCGCGCGGAAGGAGCAGGATCTCGCGTACGAATCGCGCATCGCCGTGTCGCTCGCGGCCGAGCCGGTGTTCGCGGAGGTGGTCAGAAAGTTCGAGTCGCTGCTGCGAACCGAGTGCCTGGCCGATACGATCGAATACGCCCCGGCGCCGCCGGGCGACGCGACGGACTTGACGATCGAAGGACACGCCGTACAGTTGCGAGTGCGACGGCGGTAGCCGCAGGGCCGGGCCGCTGTCGGGGGCGTGCGGCAGGGGCGCGGCGAACTTTGCGGCAGCGCTCGCCGCGAGACACTTTGCACGGAATTTGCGCGTGCGAGGCGCGACCTTCACCCGGCGCGACGACCATCAGAGGGCACGGCCGGGGAGCGGCTGTCCATCAGGCGTGGAACGACCGGCCATGTCCGATCTGCTGACCCCGCCGCTGGAGTACTGTACGTCGCGGACGCCGTGCGCGCCGCCCGTCTGGCGGCGGCGACCGGGTGTCCGCATCGATCTGCACTGCCACTCGAGTGCATCCGACGAACGAATCCGCTACCTCCCCGGCGCCGTGTTTCACCCCCTGCTGGAACCCGCCGAAACCTACGACCTGGCCAAGTCCCGCGGCATGGACTACGTGACGATCACCGACCACGACACGATCGACGGTTGCAAGCGCCTGCTGGACGAGCGCGGCGATCTCGACGATTTCATCGTCGGCGAGGAGGTTTCGGTCCGCTTCCCCGAGGATGGCACGATCGTGCACGTCAACGTCTACGGGATCGACGAGGCCGAGCACGCCGAGATTCAGCGCCTGCGCGGGAACATCCGCGAGTTCGCGGCGTACGTGCGGTCGATCGACAAGCTGGCGGTGCTGAACCACATGACCTGGACGCAGCAGCACCGCGTGCTGCACCGCTCGCAGATCGAGACGATGCTGGAGCTGTTCGACGTCTTCGAGGGGATCAACGGCACGCGCAGCTACGCCCACAACGTGTTCGCGTGGTACGCCACCCGCGGGCACGGTAAGACGCTCGTGGGCGGGAGCGACTCGCACACGCACCGCGTCGGGACCACCTACACCTGGACGCAGGGCGCCACGCGCGAGGAGGTGCTGGCGAACATCCGCGCCGGCTTGGCTGAACCCTGCGGCGCGTTCGGCACGCCGGAGCGCCTGCGCGAAGACGTCTGGATCCTGATCCAGCGGAACATCGAGCGGCGCATCCAGGATGCGACCAGCGCCTGGGAGCGCAGTACGTGCCGGTTCGTGCGGCGGCTGGGCCAGCTCACGCACCCGATGGTGCTGTTTGGCTACCACGCGCGCCAGAACATGCTGATCCGCGCCTGCCTGCGCGAACTGCCGGCGTGAATCTCGCTCGCAAGCGAACTCGAGTGTCGCACGGTGTTTCGGCCGCGCCGCGTCCGTCGGGGAGCGGTTTGATGCGGCCGTGGAGTCGCTGGTGAGTTGTTGGCGTTCTTCTGGATAAAGGCGCGATCGGCGAGCGTGGACGCGCGGCTCAGTGTTCCATCTGCATGCTCGCCAGCCCGGTGCTGACGTCGTCAACCACGTCGTAGATGCGGTCCAGCCCGGTTACGAGAAACACGCCCCAAACCTGGCGGTTGATCGAGCACAGCTTCAGGCGGCGGTCGTTCGTGATCGCGACCAGCTTCCGCAGCTTCAGCAGCTTGGCGATGTTGGACGAATTGAGATAGTTGACATTCGAGAAGTCCAGCAGCACGTCAATCTGCGGATGGTTCGAGCACTGCTCGATGATCGCCGTGATGTCGTCCGTGAACTGCGGGTCGTCCGCCAGGTGCCCGAGCAGGATCGATTCCGACCAGTTCTCAATCGGCATGGTTTACTGTCCCGAACCAGATTGCAAGGTTGCGTAGGCCGCTGACGGCAGCCGAGCGGGACGATACGCGCAAGAGCCGGCCCATGTCAACCGGACTACTTCAGCTCGACGTTCCAGTACGCGAAGTCCAGGAACTGCTTCCAGCTCGCGTACTTCGTGTCCGAGAGCTTGATGGTCAGCACCGGCGAGCGCCGAGGGCGAAGCGGCTTGGCGATGAGCTTCATACCAGCCTGGTACGGAGTACGGCCGCCCTTGCGGACGTTGCAGCGCACACAAGCACTGACCACATTCTCCCAGGTCGTATTGCCGCCCTGGGAGCGCGGGACGACGTGGTCGATGCTCAGCTCGCTGGTCGGGAAGCGCCGGCCGCAGTACTGGCAGCGGCCGTGATCGCGCGCGAACAGGTTCCGCCGGTTCAGCTTGACCTGCTTGGACGGAAGGCGGTCGTAACCCAGCAGGCGGACAATCTTCGGCACGGCGATCTGGAAGCGGACCGTGGAGATCCAGTCGTACTGCTCGGCGCGGAAGCGCTCCCTCGCCGCGCTGACCTCAACCCAGTCGTTGAAGTCGTATGCCAGATAGTCGCCGCCCTCAACGTACACGACCTCGGCCTGGTCCGTGTACACCAGCGTGAGGGCACGCTTGGCCGAGATCACCCGCACCGCCTGGTACAGGCGATTCAGGAGCAGCACGCTGGCGGACAGCCCTGTTGTCTCGGCCACCATCGCAGGAATTCCCCGCAGCCGCCGCCGGGCGGCATTCGTTCGACTCCTTCCACTCACACACCATACTAGTTGCGCCCCGCGTCCGCCGCAACGGTTTTCCGGCAGCGTACGCCCGCGCCGCCGGACCCGCCGCAAGCGCAACAGCGCGGCCGCCGCGTCCGCCCGGCTTGCGGAGCGCCGCCGCGCGCGGGATAACGCCCGCATGTCCGATTCACCCGCTTTGACGGCGTCCGACGAGCGCTCGCGCCCGCCGGCCGGCGCCGCGTGGCCGATTCGCGCGGTTCTCGGCGCGGCGATGGTGGCCCTCGTGTACGGCATCGCCGGCGAGCAGCTCGACGCGCCGTGGATTCAGGGGGACGAGCAGATTTTCATCGCGCAGAACGCGGACGTGACCGGCGCGGACGGTCGCCCGCTCGCGGCGCGCGTGCTCGGGCTGTTCGGCAAGATTCACGAGGATCTGTACCAGCCTGTTCCCCTCGCGACGTACGCGCTTGAATGGGCGCTGTGGGGACTGCAGCGCGTCGCGTTCATGCGGCAGACGGACGTGCTGCTGCACGCGCTGAACGCGCTGCTGTTTTGGCTCGTGGCGTCCGCGCTGCTGCGCCGCACAGCGCCCGGGTCGCCGCCGCGCCAGGTGCAGCTTACGTCGTGGGCGCTCGCGCTGCTGTGGGCGGTGCATCCCATGCTCGTGTCGGCCTACGCGGCCGATATGGGGCGGACGCACCTGCTGGCCGCTACGTTCGCCCTGCTGGCCGCGCTTCTGCACATCCGCTCGTGCGACGCCGACCGCCGCACGCCGTTCTGGGCCGTGCTGGTGCTGCTGGCCGGCGCGATGATGTGCAAGACGCTCCCGGGCTGGTTCGTGGTTGTCTTCGCGGTCGAAGCAGCGCTGCGTGGCGCGCGAACCGCGCTGCGTTCGTGGCGCGTGTACGCGGCCACGGCGCTCTGCCTCGGGTTCGCCGCGCTGAACTTCCTGGCCACGCGCCGGTCCGGCATCATCGAGGACGCCGAGTTGGCGCTCTTCGGCGACCGGTTCAGCCGCAGCCTGCTCGCGGTGTGGATTTACTTCCGCAACCTATTCGCACCGCTTGACCTGTCGATCTGGTATCCGCCGGACATCCGCACGTCGTGGAGCTATCGCGGCGTTTGGCTCGGCGCCGCCATAGTTCTGGCGCTGCTCCTGGTGCTTGCCTGGGGCGCAAGACGTCGCTCGGCGGCCATCGCGCTCGGCATCGCGTGGTTCCTCGCGACGATTGTCCCCGTGCTCGGGCTGGTCGGGGCGCGCGTCTCCGCAGCGCAGGACCGCTACATGTACCTGCCGCTGATGGGATTGCTGATCGCGCTGGGAGCGGCCGTGGTCCGCCTGTTGCGGGAGCCCGCCGCGCGCCTCGGAGTCCGCACGTACGCACCGGTAGCGGCGCTGGCGCTTGCCGCGATCGCCGTCGCGCCCGCGGCGAGATCGCTGTGCGGTGACTGTCGCACCACGATCCGACGCGCCGACCGCTCGCTGCGCCATCACGCCGGCGACCCGCGGGCGCTCGAATTCAGCGCCGCGGCCCTGGCGTTCTCCGCCGGGCATGACACGCTCGAAGGCCGCGCGGTCCGTCGGCCGAACTTCGCCGACCTTGCGGTCGCACGCTTGCTTCAGGCGGCCGGTGCGGCAGAGGAATCCCCGCATTACTTCCGCGACCAGGCCGACCGCGCGGCGTTTCACCGCCGGCTGTCGTTCCACCTGCTGAACGCCGGGAATTACGAGGAATCCCTGCAACAGGCACAGCGCGCGGAGGCGTTCCAGCCGGATTCGCCGGTCACGCACATGCGGCTGGCACACGCTTATCGGGCACTCGGAGACTGGGATCGGGCGCTCCAGGCTTACGGGCGCCTCGAGCAGCACATGCCGGACGACGTGACTTTCCGCGCCTTGCGTCTGACCGAGATCGGCGATTTGTTGCTTCACATCTATGAGCGCCCCGACCTGGCCAAGCCCAAGTACGAGGCGGCGCTCGCGACCGGCGTGACGCTGCCGCGGGCCGGCGTCGGCCTGGCGCGCTGCGAAGTGCTGGTCGGCGACGGCGCGGCCGGCTTCGAGGTGGCCGGCGAAGTCCTCCGCGCCGACCCGGACAACCTGGACGCGGCCCTTGTGGTGGCGTTGTATCACCTTCGCAGCCACCATTGGCCGCAAGCCGAGGGCGCGTACGCGGCGATCCTCCGCCGCTATCCAACCGACTTTGAAGCGCTCCGCGGCTATCACGAAGTCTGCGGGCAGCTCGATAAATGGAACGATGCCGCGTTCATGTGGCAGCGCGCCGTAGATGCGGCGCCGGATCACCCCGCGTTTCGCGGGTTCCTGGCCTGGGCGGCCGCCTGCGCTGGCCAGCAAGGGGCCGAGTCCATCGCGCGCAGCCTCCTCGATGTCGAGCCGCGCAACCGATTCGCGCGGCTGGCGATGATGCTATTGACGCTCCGCAATGGCGACACGGAGCAGGCGCTGCGCCACGCGGCCGAGGTGGAGAACACCGACTCGCAGCCGGATTCCCGGGAGTTGGAACGCGCGGACGCGACGCTGCGCCTGCTCGCGGGACGAGAACAGGTCGGCCCCGATGGGCTGCTGTTGCGCGCGGTCTTGGCCAAATCGGCGGGTCGGCCCGAGGTCGCCGCGGAACTGGCGCGCGAGTACCTCGCCGCGCAGCCGGAATCGCCTCATCGGGCGATCGCGGAAGCGGTTGCGGGAGCGGTTTCGATCGGCCCGGACGTTCGTGACGGAAAATCGCCATAAAATCGATTCAAAATGCTCGATTGGGAGTTGAATCTGCCCTGGCGCTTGTTATACTCAGGGTGGATCGTACAAGACGGAATAGAAGCCGTCTGTGCGGAACGACGTAAGTCGTTGCAGAACAGTAATTTGCTTCCACTCGCTGCGGCACCCTCAGACCGCGCCAATACCCAAAGGGTGCCGCACGCCTTTTTATGCACTCCCCACGTTATCGCTGACAGTTTGCCGCCGCTCGCCGGCTTCGCGCCCACGCAAGGCGTTTGTCGCGTCTTCAGGCGGCTTCGCGTGACGCGTTGTTATGTGCGGGAAAAGTTAGGTTGTCAATTGCTCCGGTCCGGTCCGATGGTTTGCGCACATCGGTGCGACGGGTCAAGAACGCGCCAGCACGCCTAGCTGTCCGTTGCATACGTGCGGGAGCGCACACCAAATGGCCTCCAAGACCGGCCTGGAGGCCGGTCCCCCACTGGGCGGACAGTTTTTTCAACGGACTGCTAGCCCGATCGCGCAGACGAACGGTGCTGCGAACGGCTGCACGAGCACGCGGGCAGGGCATACGGCGAGCGTGCGGGCGGGGCGCCTCGCCGCGGAGGTCGCACGGAAAGCGCCGCTATAATGGCCGCTCTCGTGAATCCACGTGCGCCAGCTCGCTCGATGCTCCGCGGCTACCACCGATGGCTCTACGCGCTGCCGGCCGGCGAAATGCCGCAGTGCGTTCATTGCAATGGCCAGACTTTTCAGCACGTGCGCACGTTCAAGCACGACTTCTTCGCGGCCACCGGTCTCTACCAGGGGCCGAATGGACTGGCAGTATTGAAGCTGGGCCGACAGGGCGACCTATTCGGCTTCCCCCTGCGCTGGATCGGGCGCTTTCTTGCCGCCCGCGAGGCGCGCCTCTATCGGCTGGTGAACGATCTCCCCGGCGTGCCGCGCTTCATCGGGACGGTCGGCGACACGGGGCTGCTGCACGCGTACGTTCCGGGGCATCCACTTGGCCGCAATGAGGTGGTGAACGACGAGTTCTTCAACGCGCTTCAGCACTTGCTCGCCGCCCTGCATGCCCGGCACATCGCCTACGTCGACCTGAACAAGCGGCAGAACATCCTGATGGGCGACGACGGCCGGCCACACCTGATCGACTTCCAGATTTCGCTGCGCCTGTCCCCGGCCGGCTGGCGGCGGCTGGCGCCGTTGCGCTGGCTGCTGGCTCGCTTCCAGCACGCAGACTGTTATCATTGTCTCAAACACAAGCGGCGACTGCGGCCGGACCTGTTGACCCCCGAAGAGCTCGCCGTGTTGGAGAAGTTGAGCATCTGGATTCGGCTGCATCGCGTCGTAGCGCGGCCGCTGATCCAGGCGCGGCGATGGCTCTTGCAGCGGGTGCGGCGCTCGGAGACCGTTACGGTCACCGGGTCGGATGCGAAGTGACGGCGGCTCGCAGGAGTAGGTTTCGTGCTGCTCGGGAGCGAAGACCAGGCGCTGATTCGGGAGTTCCGCGAGGGGTTCGAGCGCCGATATGCCGGCGACCCGCGGTTCCGCTCCGTGGTACGCGAGGATCGACCGGACGGCTCGACGCTTTCGACGCGCTTCGAGGTCGCACCGGCGCTGTGGCTGGAGATGGCGCTGCGCCCGGGCATCCCGCAGCTTCGTGCCGGCATCCTGACCGATGACCGCTGGAAGAATGAGGATCTCGAAACGGCCATCGAGGAAACCGGCGACACGATGAGCGAGTTTGTCGAGCTCGGCTTCGACGAAGCCGGGCTGGAGTGGCCGCATCCGCCGGTCGAACACTACCGCGACCAGGGCAAGTACTTCTGCTTCAGCACCGCGTTTGAGCTGGGCAGCCTGGCTGAATTGCGAAACCCCGCGACGGTCTCAAAACTGAGGGGGATGTTCGAAGGGTATTACGCGGCGTTCCGCGCGGCGATCGCCAAGGCGGCCGCCGCTGCGTAGCCCGCGTGCGGTGACGGCGCATCGGGAATGCGGCCGGACGGCGCTGAACGGTCCGGCGACCACCTGGCAGGAGAGCGAGTGGAAACCATGAAATCCCATCGATGGATCAGGTCATCGGGCGCGACCGCCGCGTGGCTGCTGGCCGTGGCGGCTTTGGCCCTGCCGGCCGGCAGCGGCTGCATCGCTTCCAACCGGATCGTGGGGCACCGCATCCACGAGGCGGCGGCGTGGTACGGCGAGCTCGGCATCACCGGGCACCTGAACGAAATCACCATCCGCAGCGGCTCGCGTCTGAACAAGCTGTCGCTGATCGGCGATGGGAATTATGTCATCGTCGAGGAAGGCGTCACGCTCGGCAAGATCGAGATCTGGGGCGAGAACAACATCGTCAGCGTCCCGCAGTCGCTGGTGATCCGCAAGAATGTCTCCGGCTCCAAGAGCGTCGTCGTGCCGCGCGCTCCGGGCGAGGCGCCGCCGCGGCGCACGTCCGCTCCGCCCCCAACCGCGCAGCCGATGGCGGAGGAGCCGGCGGAGGAGCTGCCAGCCGAGACTTCGGAGCCGCCCGCGCCGGCGCCGGAAACTTCAGCCCAGCCGAGCAGCGCTCAACCCGGATTGCAGCCCGGCATCTCGCCGGCGGAGCCGCGCTCCGTGCCGCAGCCCGGCATCACGCCGGCCGGCTCGCCGCCGCAGGACGATTGAGCGCGCCGCAGGCGCCGCCGCGAATTCCCGGCGCCATTCCCGGTGCGGCCGCGAACGCCGTCCGGACCGAGACAACCTGGCGCCGTCCGGTCGCAACGGACGGCGCGCGAGCACCCGGAGGCACACCCGCATGAGCGCCGCCGAATGGTACCTGGTCGAAAACGAGAAGGCTGTCGGCCCGATGTCGGCCGATGACCTGCGCCGCCGGCTTGAAGTGCTGGGAGACGACACGCTGATCTTCGGTCCGGGACTGAGCTCCTGGACGGCGGCGCGGCACGTGCCGCATTTCTCCCGCGCCGAGGCCGGCGAAGTGCGCGCCGCCGCCCCGCCCGCACCCGCGCGCCGCCGCTCCGACGAGATCGAGTACAGGATTTCCGGCGACGACATGCAGTTCGTGGAGATCGAGCTCGACCCCGGCGAGATGGTCATCGCCGAGGCCGGCGCCATGATGTACATGACCCCCGGCGTGGAGATGGAGACGCGCTTCGGCGATCCGAGCGCGGAAAATCAGGGCATTTTGGGCAAGGTGTTCAGCGCCGGGAAACGCATGCTGACCGGCGAGTCGCTGTTCATGACCACGTTCACCGGGCGCGGGCCGGGAAAACAACGGATCGCGTTCGCCGCCCCGTATCCCGGCAAGATCGTGCCGATGGACCTCGCCCAGCTCGGCGGCGACCTGCTGTGCCAGAAGAACTCCTTCCTGTGCTCGGCGCGCGGCGTCTCGGTCGGGATCGCGTTCACGAAGCGCTTCGGCGCCGGTCTGTTCGGCGGCGAAGGATTCATCCTTCAGCGCCTCACCGGCGACGGCCTGGCGTTCGTACACGCCGGCGGTACGCTCGCTCACCGCCGACTCGGGCCGGGTGAAACGCTGCGCGTGGACACCGGCTGCATCGTCGGGTTCCAGAGCAGCGTCGAGTACGACATCAAGTTCGTCGGCGGCTTCAAGAACACGCTGTTCGGCGGCGAGGGACTTTTCTTCGCCCTGCTGACCGGCCCCGGCGACGTCTGGATTCAGTCCCTTCCGTTTTCGCGACTGGCAAACCGCATCGCCGCGGCCAGCATCGGCGGCAAACGCAAGGAGGAAGGCAGCATCCTCGGCGGCATCGGCGGCCTGCTGGACGGGGACAATCGCTAGGCCGGCGGAACATGATCACGTTCTCGCTGCAATCCGGCTCGAACGGCAACTGTATCTACGTCGAGGCCGACGGCGTCCGCCTGTTATTCGATGCCGGAATCAGCGGCCGCACGGCGCGGAACCGCATGGCGCATCACGGCCGCGACATCCGCACCGTTCAGGCGCTGATCGTCTCCCACGACCATCACGATCACGTCAGCGGCGCGGGCGTGTTGCACCGCCTGTTCGGGATTCCCATCTACATCACCCGCCCCACGGCGCACGCATGTCGCCACGCGCTCGGGAAAACAGCGTCGCTGCGGCACTTCGCTTCGGGCGACACGCTCGAATTCGGCCCGCTCCGCGTGCACACCCTGCGGACGCCGCACGATGCGGTCGACGGCATCGCCTTCGTCGTGGAGTGCGGGGGCCGGCGGCTGGGCATTTTCACCGATCTCGGGCATCCCTTCGCCGCGTTCCGAGCGGCGCTGGGCGACGTGCACGCCGCGTACATCGAGAGCAACTATGACCCGGAGATGCTCGAGAGCGGTGGATACCCCGAGCCGCTCAAGGCGCGGATTCGCGGCGACGGCGGTCATCTGTCGAACGAAGAGAGCGCCGCGTGCGTCCGAGCCGACGGTCGCGGGTTGCACTGGGCGGCGCTGGCGCACCTGAGCGAGAACAACAACCGCGCGGAACTCGCACTCGAGGCGCACCGCTGCGCCGTCGGACGCGATTTCCCGCTGTTCCTGGCGCCGCGGTCGGGCCCGTCCGAGATTCTAAGCGTGTGAGCCTCGATAGGCGGCGGTGTGAATGGCGATTACGGACGGGACGCCGACGCCCCCCTTTGGCTTGGCGAGAGCTTGGGCAGACTTTATCGCCCACCGTGCGCGCACGAAGCGCGGTTGTCCAAGCGGAGTGAATAGTCGGGACCGTCCAGCCGTCCAACCTGCTGGAGCCTGGCGTGTCCATCCGTAGGGATCGCGCCGAACTGCGGCTCCGATGCGGAGGCAAAGACCATGCGTCCTCTGAACGGTCTGATCGGTCTGCTCCTGGCAAGCCTGATGTCGGCCGGGGTCCCGAGCGCGCTGGCCGACCACGACTACGCTCCACGTCCCGACGTTGACATCGAGCGGCTCAAGGGATCGCTCGTAGCGCTCGGCGATCGGTGGCGCGCGGATATCGACTACAAGGTCGAGGTCGAGGGACGTTGGGCGCACCGCACGCCGCTGGTCCTCTCGCTGCTCATCATCGACGACCAGGGTGTGCTCACCGACCCGTCGGGGCGGCCCATCGAGGCGCAGGTACCGCTCGACCGGCCGTCGGACATCGACGATGACGAGCTTCAGTACGAAGCGGGCATCGCGCTCGAGATTCCGAGCGGAGCGTTTCCCTATCCTGATCGGCTGCAAGTCGAAG
>JABRWC010000092.1:0-40472 GCA_039961675.1 Phycisphaerae bacterium | reverse complement strand
GTGGTACCTTCCCTCACGGGGTCACAGGTGAGACATCCGACGCCTGCGCCACCCCGACTTCGTCGCACGTACGGGCGTGTGTCCGAGCGGCCAAAGGAGACGGGCTGTAAACCCGTTGGCTTTACGCCTACGTAGGTTCGAATCCTACCGCGCCCATTGCGAACCTCCCTCCGCAAAGCAGAGCTTTGCACGCACCAACTTTTTGCACTCACCGATGTCCCGGGGGTAGCCGGATCGCGTAGTCGAAAAGCGGACCCGGAGCGCCTTGCGGCCCCAATCTCTATCTTACCGGCAATTGGGCCTTCCATTCGGCCGCCGCGTGACGGTACACTCCCGCGTTAAGGAGGAGGAGGGACACGCGAGCCGGCCCGGGCGCGGGCTCGGCAGAGTCAATGCCACTCGGCTTAAATTAGTGCGCGGACCGTGCAGGGGGCGTGCCCTGCGCCGCGGATCCCGCTGCGTGTGGCGGGTCCGCAAGCATGTGGCCGCGTCTCCACGCCTGTCCTTCATTCCTCCACGCTGATCGCCCCGCGTGACGCCGCGAGCGGCGCGTCCGTTTGTCGACCGCAGCGCTCGACAACTGCATCGCCGCCAGTCGCCCGAGTCGATCAGCCCGACGAGGGAGGAGGACATGAGTTTCCGACGCTGGGCCGTGGGGGGGCTGCGCGCGCTCCTGCGAGCGGCAGGATTACGATCCGTCCAAGTCTCGATCGCGGGCGGAATCGCATTGGGCCTGGGCGGCTGCGCGGGCGACGCAGTCACGACGGCGGACTCGGCGAGCTTCGGATACCTCGCATCATCTCCCGGCCCGACCCGAATCGACGTGGCGCCGGGGGCGGCGCCGGGCGCGGCGTGGAAGGGGATTGCGATTACGGATGACGGCGCGCCCGTAGTGCTTGAGGTCGCGTTGGACGAGCTGGGAGACTATTTCATTTTCGGGTTTGTCACGGGGCGTGAAGGCGATCGCTGGGAGGTTTCAGTCGGACCGACCGACGGCGAAGTCGTCGTGGCGCTCTTCGACAGCGAGCTGAACCTGCTCATGCGATCGGCCCGCGCCGACGAAGTGCCGCTCAACCGTGTGCTCAGGCACGACAGCGACCTCGTCCATGTCGGCGTCGCCGCACTCTCATCAGCGCTCGGTGAAACCGTGGAGGTGACGGTGCGGCGGATTGCGGGTGCGAAGCCGGCTGACGTTCAGGCTCAGGCGGTCTGGCTGAATTTCTCTGGCGTATCGGGCCTGAATGTCGACCGCTTTCGCGAGCTGACATTCGGGCCGCTGAACGCCGCCCGGATCGGCCCGGCGTACGACGGCGCTACGTCCCGACTGAAGCAGGCGATCGTCGACACGATCCAATTCAACTACCGAGACTATGCCATCGAAGTGCTCACCTCGGACACAAGCCCGCCGCCGGACGTGCCGTTCACGACCGTGCATTTCGGCGGGCAGAACCCCGAGCTCCTGGGCGTGGCGGAGAATGTCGACGCCGACAATACCGACCTGGCGCAGAACGCGGTCGTGTTCACCGAGAGCTTCGCGGCGTACGCGTCGATGGGTCTGACGGTGGAGGAGCTCGGCGCGATGATCGGCAACGTCGCGACGCACGAGCTAGGGCACCTGCTGGGCTTGCAGCACACGTTCGCGGCCACGAGCATCATGGACATCTCGGCCGGCGACGTTTGGGACATCGCCGGCGTGCGCGACTTCGCGCCGGCGGACCTGGACGCGGCCGTCTTCCCCGCGGGGCGAGTGCGCTGCGATGAGCTTCTGCTGGACACGCTCGGCGCGCGCGTAGCGCCGCTGGCGGGCGCGCCGACGCATCCGACGGAAAAGGCCGCGCGCACGGCTCGTGCGTCCGATCTCCGCGCGCCGCTGCTGCACCGCGTATGCGCGAGCTGTGAGCGCGGCTCGTAGCGGTCAACGAAGCGCGCGATCCGGGACCGGCGCCTAAGCGCGGGCGGGCGTCGCAAGCCCTGCCGGTCATAGCACGCCGCTGATCACCGCTTCAAGCTGACCGGGCCGGAGTTCTTCGAGTTCGTACGTCACGCGAACCGTCGGCTTGTTCACGCGGAGCAGCCGCCGCAGGTCGATCGGAGTCCCGATCACGACCAGGTCGCAGTCCGCGGCGTTGATCGTCTGCTCGAGTTCGCGAATCTGGCGGTCGCCATAGCCCATCGCCGGCAGAACCTGATCCAGGTGCGGGTACTTGTCGAAAGTCGTGCGGATCGAGCCGACGGC
The DNA here is from genome assembly GCA_039961675.1 of Phycisphaerae bacterium. GTDB lineage: Bacteria > Planctomycetota > Phycisphaerae > UBA1845 > Fen-1342 > JABRWC01. Next base: position 38,236 of record JABRWC010000092.1, on the reverse strand, counting down.
GAACGGCCGCGGATCGACGATAGCCGCTGCGCCGAGATCGCGCGCGGCCAGCAGCCCGGCGCCGTAGGCCATCTCCCCGTGGGTAACGGTCGGTCCGTCCTCGACGACCAGTACACGCTTGCCGCGGCCGGCGGCCGGGTCGCTCACCGTCAGAGGCGAGTTGCACTCGATGACCGTGGCGCGCGGGTTCACGGCGGCGACATTGCAGCGGACCTGTGCCAGCCCGTCGGCCGGCGCGCTGGAGACCTTGTTGATCACGATCACGTCGGCCATGCGCAGGTTCGTTTCGCCGGGGTAGTAGCGCAACTCGTGTCCGGCACGGTGCGGATCGACGACGCAGATCATGAGCGTCGGGCGGAAGAATGGCAGGTCGTTGTTGCCGCCGTCCCACAGGACCACGTCGGCCTCGGCCTCCGCCGCCGCGAGGATTCGCGCGTAGTCGATGCCGGCGAAGACGATGTTCCCGGCGGCAATGTGCGGCTCGTATTCCTCGCGCTCCTCGATGGTGCAGTTGTACCGATCGAGGTCTTCGATGGTCGCGAAGCGCTGGCACACCTGCCGGCGGAGGTCGCCGTAGGGCATGGGGTGGCGGACGGCGGCCACGCGCTTGCCGCGGGCCTTCAGGTGGCGGACGACCGCGCGCGAGGTCTGGCTCTTGCCGCAACCGGTGCGTACGGCGCAGACAGCGATTACGGGCTTGGAACTGCTGAGCATCGTGGCCCGCCCGCCGAGCAGCACGAAATCCGCGCCGCAGGCGTTCACGAGGCTGGCCTTGTGCATGACGGTCTCATGGCGCAGGTCTGAGTAGGCCAGCGCGCAGAGGTCGATGTTATGCTTACGTATCAGGTCCGGGAGCTGCGCCTCGTCGTAGATGGGAATGCCGCCGGGATAGCGCGGCCCGGCCAGTTCCGGCGGATAGGTGCGGCCGTCAATGTCGGGAATCTGGGCGGCCGTGAAGCAAACGACCTCGCAGTCGTCACGGTTTCGCCAGTACACGTTGAAGTCGTGAAAATCGCGTCCCGCCGCGCCGAGAATAATCATGCGCTGCGGCATTACGCACCTCGTTTCGATCGTTGCACCGCGTCAACGCATTGAATGTAAGCCGAGGCATGCGGGTGGTCCGCCGGCCGCGGCGCTACCCCAAAGTAGCCGGTCGCGACAGGGGCCTCAAGCCGGCCGCGGATCACCTCGCATCCGCGCTCTTCGCGGCTTGAACGGCCGGCGGCTCGCGGATACCATTTCATCGGCGTCCAGACCTGGAGCAGGTGCATGCGAATCCGAGACGCACTGCAACATCTGTGCATGAAGGCAGTTATGCTCGCACCCATGGTGATCGCGCTGGCGTCGCCGGCGCTGGCGCAGGCCCGCAAGCAGGAGGACGCCCGTCCGCCGTGGGATGTTCCAGGACTCGAGCCCGGCTACACCTGGGTGCCGTGGGTGTTCGCGTTCCTGTTCATCGCCCTGTGCACGGCGACCTGCCTCAAGAACCCGCATCGCATGGCACAACGCGAATCCTGATCCGCCGCGCCCGCGCCGGAGACAAGGAGCGAATCTCGTGAAGCCGAAACAGACCTGTCTGGCGGCGCTCGTGTGTCTCAACCTGGCGTTGCTGATCGGCCTCCTGGCGGCGACCATCCCGCCGACGCCCGCACTGGCCCAAAACACCGGCCTGGCGGGAAATTATCTTGCAGTCTGCGGCGAGATTCAGGACCAGTACGACGCACTCTACATGCTGGACACGCGCTCGCGCTTTCTGCACGCGTTCTGGTGGGACAAGGGCCAGAAGCGGCTCGTCTACGCGGACTCGCGTGATCTGGAGCGCGATTTCCGCCGCAACCGAGGTGGCTGACATGAAAAACAGTCCACGTCTCGACGGACAATCCCTGGCGATTGGCGTGCTCAGCGTTACGGCGTGCGTGCTGTTTGTCGGATTGCTGATCGTCACGTCGCTGCCGAAGCCCGCGCTCGCGATCGGACAGAGCGACCAGTCCGGCGACTTCAAGATGCTGACGCAACAGATCAGCAACTCCGTGGAAGCGCTGGTTGTGATCGATGCGGCGTCGAAGCAGATGAACTATTACTGGCTCGATTACAGCCGCAAGCAGCTTCAACTTGTGCAACCCAACGTACCGCTGGATCGCCTGCCCGGGGGCGGAGCGGCACCCGAGGGTCGTCAGGCGCCGCCGTAGTTCAGCGGCGGAGTTCGGAGTCGGCCGCCACAGGCATGACAGACCGACTGACGGGAATGCGGACGCCAGCAATAACGCAACATAATATATGTTATCGGACTTTTAGTGTTGCGCGCTGAGTGGCGCGGGCAATCCGCCCGTGGGTTCACAGGCGAGACGCCTGTGCTACGAACAACAGGCGAGACGCCCGTGCTACGAACGACAGGCGAGACGCCCGTGCTACGGTGGAAGCAATTCAAGCAACCGGCGAGACGCCTGTGTTACCCGGCATGGGTCCCCCGACGCCGATCACGGCGCGCGGGTCGCTGGTGATCGTGTCCAGTCGAACGGCGCGTTGTGCGCCGGTCTCGAGATCCTTGAGACCAAGCTCGCCGCGTTGGTCGAGCTCCTCGCCGATGATCAGCGCGAACCGCGCCCGGCGGCCCGCGGCTTCCTTGAGCTGCTTGCCGATGGTGGCACGTCGGTATGAGTAATCGGCCGCCAGGCCGGCGCGCCGCAGGTGCTGCGTGATCGTGAGCGCTCTTGGAAACAGGTTTGCGTCGGCGTCGATGACGAACACGTCAAGCTGTTCCGAAGCCTGGGGCAGGCGGCCGAGCTGGCGCAGGGCTTCGAGGACGGGCGCGTCTCCCATGCCGAAGCCGACGCCGGGTACGCGCGGGCCGTCCAACAACCCGGTCAGGTTGTCGTAGCGGCCGCCCCCGGCGAGCGCGCGTAAGCCCCCCTGCCGCATGTGGGCTTCGAAGACGGTTCCGGTGTAGTAGGCAAGGCCGCGGACGATGGAGAGATCGAACGCGCAGGCCGGACGGACGCCGAGCTGTTCGAGGCGCTCCCAGAGCTGGCGAAGCGCCTGCGCGGCGGCCGCGCCGGCCTGGCCGGCTCGCTGGGCGTGGGCGCAACAGCGTTCGAGGTCGTCGTCGGCGAGGAGCGCGCGGAGGGAGTCGGCGGGCAGCGACGCGGCGAAGGACTCGTTCCACTGGCGTGCGAACTCCAGCTCGCCCAGGCGGTCGGCGCGGTCGATGAGCTGAAACGCGGCCTGCTGGCGCTCGGTGTCGATGCCGTGCGCCGCGAGGACTTCGGCGGCCAGCTCGCGGTGATTGACGCGTACTACGAATTCCTCGTCGCGCAGGCCGGCGCGGCGGAAGAACTCGACGGCGACGGCGATCACCTCCGCGTCGGCGAGCGCGTCCTCGGAGCCGAGCACGTCGGCGTTCCACTGGAAGAACTCGCGCAGCCGGCCGCGCTGGGGTTTTTCGGCGCGGCACATGCGCGGGATGCTGAACCACTTGATCGGGCGCGGCAGCGCGTTGGCCCTGGCTGCGACCATGCGCGCCAGCGTGGGCGTCATCTCGGGGCGGATGGCAAACTCGCGCCCGCCGCGGTCCTGGAACGCGAAGACCTCGGAGACGATGCCCTCGCCGCTCTTGAGCCGATACAGGTCGAGGTATTCGAAAATCGGGCCTTCGTACTCCTGAAATCCGTACGAACGCGAGACGCTCCGCCACAGGTCGAAGAGCCAGTTCTGAACGCACATCTGGTCGGGATAGAAATCGCGCATCCCCGGCGGGCTTTGGATTTTCACGGTCCGCCTCCCAGCACAGGCAGCGGGATTCCGCGTACGTCCGCGGCGGCGTAAAGGTACGGCGAGGCCGTCGCCTGTCGGTGTGTCCGCATCGGGGCCAGGTGGGCCTTGAGCTTGGGACGGCCGGGCTTGCTGAGGGATTTTGCGCGCGCGCGCGGCTTGCCGTTGCGGCCGAGGTGCTCGCGGACGTACTCATCCAGGTGCTCGGGGCACGTGAAGTGCTGTTCCCAGCCGTAATCCCCGGAGTGGTAATCGCAGCCGCTGGTGCTGTACTCGCGGCAGATGCGCGGGCGGGTTTCATAAATGCCGCAGCGGTAATCCGGGCGCAGGTGGCGGCAGACGGTCTCCATGCTGATGTACCACTCGCCGTCCTCGACGAAGACCGAGATGCCTTCGTGCAGCAGGTACCAGCGGATGTCGTCGAAGTCCTTGCGCGTCGTGGGACGGTCGATCGGCAGCGCGATGTAGCGGCAGCAGTACGCGACGCAGTGCTCGCAAAGGATTCCGCCCATAGTTGTTTCCTCCGGGCGTGAGGCTCGATCCCGTATCCGTGCCCGGCTCGTGTTCCAGAAGGCCGGCGGCAGACGTTGCGGGCCAAACCTTATGTTCGCGAGTTCGGCGCTGCAAGCTCGCCCCGCGACCGCCCGCCGGGGTCGCAACGGCGAAGGCGCGCGTTCAACTGTTTCTAAAACCCCGATTGCGGTTGATTCGAGGCGGGCGTTTTCGCATGATGGAGGTTCGTGCGGTAGGCGGCGGGCGCGGGCGGGGATGCGCCCGGGTGGTTTTTTCGCGCGCGGCCTGGCGGCACAGGGCGAGTCATCCACAGGAGGACGGAACGATGCGTAACTTTGTCTCACCCAGGCTCATAGTGTCGACACCCGTGGTGTCCCTGGCCGTTGCCGGCGCCTCGGCCGCGATCGTGCCGGGTTCGGTCATCGCCAAGCAAGGGGACGTGGTCGGCAGCTCGACGATCAGCTCCGTGAACAGTCCGTTCACGGACGGCAACGGCGTGGTCAGCTTTGTCGCTGCGCTGGCGGACAACAACCGGATCATCTGGAAGGGTACCGGGCCGATTTTCAACAGCGCCGACGCCCTGCCGGACGTGCTCAGCGGCGCTGAGGGCACGATGGGGTCGGGAAACGCCGGGCAGTTCATCTACAGCCCGAGCTTCAACGGCAACGACGCCGTGTACACGAACGCCGGCATCCTGCTTGCGGCGGACGACGCGCTTCCGCCCATGCCGGGCTTCTTCTCCAGTTTCAACAGCCGGCCGCAGATGGGTCCGGACGGGACGGCGTACTGGGTCGGCGGCTACACGAACACGCAGGGCGGTTCCACGCAGGGCCGCATGCTGCTTAAGGCCACGGATGTCTCGAATCCGGGGGGGATGCAGATCGTGCTCAAGACCGGCGATGTGATCGGCGGATTTCCGATCACCGCGTCCGGCGTTGGGTTCAACTACCAGTTCTCCGACAACGGAGCGCATCACATCCAGGCGCTGGTGCTGACGACCGGCAGCAGCAGCACGGATGACTTCATCTACCTCGACGGGGCGCTGGTGGCGCGGGAGGGTTCGCCGAACGGCAGCGGCGACAACTGGCAGAGCTTCGACAACCCCAGCGTCAACAACGCCGGAAACTACATTTTCGGCGGCGACTCAAGCGGGCCCACGGCGACCGACGAGTTTCTGTCGTACAACGGCGTGATTGAAATCCGCGAAGGGTCCACGGTTGGCGGCGTCACGCTCGGGGCGAGCTGCGACGGCGCTGCGATCAACGACGTCAACCAGGTGGCGTTCATCTGGGACTCGAACCTGACCGAGACGCTCTTCGCGGGCGTGGGCGGCGATCTGGCCAACTCGATCGCCCTGCTCTCCGTGGGCGACCAGCTTGATCTCGATGGCGACACGATCGGGGATTGGACGGTCTCCGACTTCAAGTCGTCAAACGTCATCGGCCCCGGACTTGATCTTGGCGAGGACGGATACGTGTACGTCGAGGTCGGGCTGATGCCGATCGGCGGCGGATCGGAGATGGAGGCGATCATCCGCGTCGCAATCCCGGAGCCGGCCACGCTGGGCCTGGCCGCGCTCGCGCTGCTCGGTCTGCTGCGCCGTCGCTAGACGGCACGTCACGCCCGCGCTCGCTCGCGGGGCGGCGTTCACTGGGCGAATGTTCTGACCCGGCCGGAGCGTGCGCGCTCGCGCTCCGGCCGGGTCGTGTTCGGTTCCGCGCAAGCCGGGACGGGGGCCAGACGCCGAGGCTCCCCTTCCGGCGGGGTGCCGGCATTCCGCTTGCGGTCGCGGCTTGGATCGCGCTGTATGGGTGCCCGGAGGCCCGTCCCACCAATTCCCTGCCAGCGACCTGCGTGGCTTGGCCGCGTCGCCGGCCCTGCGTACCATCCTGGCACACGGTACGGGAGGTGATTACGAATGCGATTCGCCGCGATTGTTTTCGCACTGGCGGTCGGCTGGAGCGCCGTTTCGGCGTCTGCGAAGGACGGCGACCGGCCGCGCAAGGATCTGCGCGGACACGCGGGGCCGGTGCGCCAGCTTCGATTTCAGGCGGACGGCAAGCTCCTGGCGAGCACGGCGAACGAAGGCTCGATCTTCCTGTGGAACGTCGAGACCGGACTGGTGGTGCGCAAGGTGCGGCCGATCGGGCGCGACGCGGACAGCGCGAAGTTCATGCAGACGCCGCAGCGGCGCGTCGAAGCGCTTTCCTTCTCGCCGAAGGGCACGCTGCTGGCCGACGCGGCGGAAGAAGGACAGGGCCGCGACGTGGTCCGGCTATGGGACGCATCCAGCGGCAACGCGGTCCGGACGCTCGCCGACGAGGTGCGCAACGCCCGTGCGGTTGCGTTCAGCCCGGACGGACGGCTGGTGGCCGTGACCATGCGGGACCCATCGGCGACCAGCCAGAAGATCGTGCTCTACGACGCCGACAGCGGGGACGTGGCGGGCGAGCTGTCGGGCGACGGACTGGTGGCCACGGCGCTGGCGTTCACGCCGGACAGCCGCACGCTGGTCGGCGCCGGTCTGATGACACTGCGGGCGTGGGACGTGGAGTCGCGCAAGCTGCGGCATGAGATCAAAGCGCACGAGAAGGCGATTCGCGCGATGTGCCTGTCTCCGGACGGGGCGTATGCCGTGACGGCGGCGGACGACGACCACGTTCGCCTGTGGAAGCTCGAAGACGGTTCGCGCGTCGCGGACATCGAGGCGGAGCAGGACGGCGTGAACGACGTGGCGTTCAGCGTCAGCGGAAAGACGCTCGTGAGCGCCGGAGATGACCACACGATCAAGCTGTGGGAGCCGATGTCGGGCCAGCCGCTCAAGACGCTGTGGGCGCACCTGGATCGCGTGCTGTGCCTGGCGTTCAACCCGGACGGCACGCTGCTCGCCAGCGGCAGCGCCGACAAGACCATCGCGCTGTGGGACTTCAAGGATCCCAAGCCCGACCCGAAGTGGAAGCCCCCGAAGCAAGACAAGGACAAGAAGGACAAGAACAAGAAAAAAGGCGAGAAGGACGACGGTGAGTGATCGCGGGTCCGGCGTCCGGCGGCGCGTGCGCGGCGGGGACTGCTGCCGCGGTCGGGGTCGTGCTTGCGCGCGTGCGCTGCTGACCGCTTTTGCGCTTTCCACCGCGCTCGCCGCCGGCGGGTGCGAGCGCGGGCCGGAGACGCGGAACGGCGAGGGTCGCGCCGGCGTTGACCGCGCCTCGGTGTTGAAGAGCGCCCCGGCCGAGTTCAACGACTTCCTCCGCTGGGCCGAGACCGAACTGCAAAGACCCATGACGGCCATCCCACCGCCGGACTCGCCCGTGCTGTCGCCGCCGCGCTGGGAGTTTGTCCGGCTGGACGACGCCGACCGGATGGCGAATGCACGGGTGCAGACGTCGTGGAAGCCGACCGAAGGTCGGGCCGCGGCGCTGCTGGACGCCGGGCCGTTCCGCAGCGACCAGCCGAACCCGCAGGTCGAGCGCCGCATCGCCAAGGCCGCCACGGCGGACGGACAGGACGCGCTCGAGCTGACCGTCCGCGGGCTGAGCGTTCCATGCGTGGACGTCGGCAGCATCGTGCTTTCGATGCGCGTGCCGTTCGGGCGAAGCATCTCGCTGCAATGGTCGAAGGCGGGCGAGATCACGATTCCCGTTCCGACGAACGAAGACGTGTTTCCGGTCCGCGTCACAACTGAGGGGCTGGCGGAGTGGGAAGGAACGCTCAGCCAGATCACGTTTCAGACCGACGGCGTGGGCGATGCGCCGCTGATCATTGAGAAGCTGGTGTTCATGCCGCGCGTGAACGCGTTTCCGAAGGCGTTCGACGCGGCGCGCGTGCGACTCGGGCACGATGTCCGCAACGCGCTCTACGCCCACACCCCCGCCGAGGTCGCGTTTCGCAACGTCGTTCTCCCGCCGCGCGCCCAGCTGCGCTGCGGGCTGGGTTTCGTGGCGCGCGATCGCGACGCGGGCGCGACGGGCGGCGTCCGGTTCGAGATCGTGATCGAGCGCGAGGGCGAGCGCCACTCGGTTCTGACGTTCGAGGCCGCGCGCCAGAACGAGTGGCACGAGGCCAGCGCCGACCTTTCCGAGTGGAGCGGCAAGACCGTCGCGGTCTGCCTCACGGCGTCCGACGTCTCGTCCGACGCGGTGGCGTTCTGGGCGAATCCCGTGATCTACGAGCCGCAGGAAGACGCTCCGCTGGCGATCGTGTACCTCATCGACACGCTCGCGGGCGGACACGTGGAACTCTACGGCGCGCCGCGCTCGACCATGCCGAGGCTGACGGCGCTGTCCGAGCGCGGCGTGCTGTTCCGGCAGGCGTTCTCGAACTCGTCGCGGACGATCGAGTCGATTCCGGACCTGATGCTCTCGATGCCGACGGAGCGCCATCAGGTGCACCATAATTCGCGCGCCGCGCCCGCCGGGCTGGTGACGCTGGCGGAGGCGCTGCGGGCCGCGGGCTTCGCGACGATCTCCTTGTGCACGAATGTGAACGGCGGTCCGCGCCAGGGCATGGACCGCGGCTTCGACACGTTCATCGACAAGATCGGGTTCTGGTGGAGCGGGATGGACCGCACGATCCCGCTCGAAGAGGCGCTGGCGTGGCTGGACGCCAACAGCGACCGCCCGCGCTTCATGTACGTGCACACCGCCGAGCCGCACGCGCCGTATACGCCGCCGGAGGGCTTCGCGGGGCGGCTCGATCCCGACTACTCGGGGCACATCGACGGGACGTACAACCGCGCGACGGGCTTCCGGAACATCCAGGACCCGACGCTGCACGCGCGCGACTGGCAGCACGTCGTGGCGCTGTACGACGAGGAGATTCTGTACGCCGACCACCGGCTGGGACTGTTCGTGGACGAGTTGACGCAGCGTGGACTGCTGGATCGCGTGCACTTGTTCGTGCTCTCGGACCACGGCGAGGAGTTTCTCGAGCACGGCACGTGGGAGCACGGGATGAACCTGCACGGGGAGCAGACGCGCATCCCGCTGGTCGCGCTGGGGCCGGGCCTGCCCGCCAAGACGAGGATCGACGCGCCGGTGCAGGTCTTCGACGTCATGCCGACGATCCTGGACCTGTTCGGTCTGCCGCTGCCGTATGAGCTGGACGGCACGAGCCTGCTGCCGCTGGTGCGCGGCGAGGCGGGGGCGCTGGAGCGCGCGTCGCGGCGGGACATCTACTTATCGAACCACAACTACCGCATCAGCCTGAAGCTGATCGAGCACGGGATCATCGAAGCCGGGCGCTGGAAGCTGCTGTACGGCTGGCGGCCGTGGCGGACGGAGGCGGACGGGCCGCCATCCCGATTCGTACTCTTCGACCTGAGCGCCGATCCGGCCGAGCGGGACAGTCTCATTGCATCGCAGCCCGACGTGGCGCGGCGGCTGATCGAGAAGCTGCTGGTCTGGAACGCGTCGCACGCGCCCTACGACGCCGGGCTGCAAGATGAGCAGTACGAGGTCTCGCCCGAGGAAATCCGGCAGCTTCAGCAGATGGGCTACGTCGGCGGGACCGGCACGCAACCGGACGAATCCAAACCCTGACCGCGTCGGCCGCGATTACCATAGCGTGCATGGATCCGCCCCGGATGGACGAACAAATCCAGCGCCGGCTGCGCAGTCTCCCCGCGGTCGACCACCTGCTGCGACACCCGGCCATCGCGGGCCTGCTCGACCGGTTCCCGCGGAGCGAATTGACACAGTCGGTGCGCGACGTGCTGGACCAGCGGCGCTCTGAGCTGGTCGCGGGACGAGAGCCTACGCTTGACGTTCGCTCGCTGGCGCTCGACGTTCGCCAACGGCTGCACCAGCGCCGCCTGCCTGGGCTGCGACGGGTCGTCAACGCCACGGGCGTCGTGCTGCACACCGGGCTGGGGCGCGCGCCGCTGGCGCAGGAAGCCGTGGACGCTGTCGCGGAGCTTGCCGGCGGCTACTGCAACCTCGAGCTCGACCTTGCGAGCGGCAAGCGAGGAGACCGGCACGCGCACGTGCGGGGCCTGCTGTGCGAGCTTACCGGCGCCGAAGACGCGCTGGTGGTCAACAACAACGCCGCTGCGACGTACCTGGCGCTGCACACGCTGGCGCGCGGGCGCGGCGTGGTCGTTTCTCGCGGCCAGTTGGTCGAGATCGGCGGGTCGTTCCGCATGCCGGACGTGATGTCCGCGGCGGGATGCCGGCTGGTCGAAGTGGGGACGACGAACCGCACGCGCCTGGCGGATTACGAGCGCGCCATCGACACGGACACGGCGCTGCTGCTGCGCGTCCATACCAGCAACTACCGCATTTGCGGCTTCGTCGAGGACACGCCGCTGGCGCAGCTCGTCGCCCTGGCCCGCACCAACGCCCTGCTCGTCGTGGACGACCTCGGGAGCGGACTGCTGCGCCCCCTGCCCATGCCGCAGGAAGAATCGGCCGCCGGCGGGTTTGAGCGCCCGGACGCGGCCTGCGGCGAGCCGGTCGCTCGGGACAGCGTGAGTGCGGGCGCCGACGTAGTGCTGTTCAGCGGCGACAAGCTTCTCGGCGGGCCGCAGGCCGGGATCATCGTGGGCCAGGCGGCGCTGCTCGACCGCATGCGACGGAATCCACTGCTGCGCGCCCTGCGGCCGGACAAGTTGACGCTCGCGGCACTGGAGGCCACGCTGCGGATGTATCGCGACCCCGACTCGTGTCGCGAACGGTTGCCGGTGCTTTGGATGATACTCCGCGGCGAGGAGGAGCTGCGCGACGAGGCGCAGGCGCTATGCGATGCGGTCCGCGCGAACTGCCCGGAGGTGGATGCAGCGATCGAGCAAGGGTTTTCGGAGGCGGGCGGCGGTTCGCTTCCAGGGGTGCGGCTTCCGACATGGCTCGTCACCGTGCGCGCGGCCGGCGGGCCGGCGGCTTCGCTGGCGGCCGCGCTGCGGGCCGGCGATACGCCGGTGATCTGCCGCGTTGTCCGGGAGAGCCTGGTGTTCGATCCGCGGACGTTATTGGCCGGGGACGCGGACCGGCTGGTGGCCAGTCTGGCGGAGGCACTGCGCGAGGCGGAACCGCATCGCTGAGGCGGACTGCGGGGTCCGACATCAACCTTGCCCACGAGCGCCGGTCATGTACAAGCCGCGCTCACAGGCGACGACGAAACACTCGGCCTGCGACTTGAGGTTGTCCCACTCGCGGCGGATGCGCTCGGCCTCTTGGGGCGTGATCTGGCCGTCGTTTTGAATGCTCTGGCTGACGGCGGTCAGCATCTCGCCGAAGTCCTCGACGACCTTCTGCGTGCTGTCGAGCAGGCGCTGCTCGCGTGAGCCGGTGGCGACGGTCGGGTTGCGGACGAAGAAGCCGCCTGCCGTTGCGCACAACCATTGGATCAGACGTTCGTCGTGGGTGAGCTCATAGATTCTCCGCAGGCGGTCGAGCGGGTTGCGCGCGCCGGACGCGGCGGGGTCTTCGCGCGGCGATTCCTGACACCACTTGTAGACCAGCGCGGTGCTGAGGTTGAGGTTGCTGGCGACCGCCTTGACGCCGACGCGCTCAATCGCGTCGCGGAGCACCTGCCAGGACTTCAATGCGCACCTGCCGTCTACCGGGTCGCGGGGCTCGCCGCACCGGCGCCTCCTGCGCCGGTTGCGACCGGGGCACCATTCTGCGACTCGACCCGCGGATCGTCAACGGCTCGGAGCGTGCCCGTGCTCCGGCGCCGCGAAAAGCGGATACAATCCGGCAGTTTGCGGCGCGGGCCGCCGCGACACGGGACGTGAATTCACCGGTTCTCATTCCGTTCGATAAGGAGAACGCCGATGGCCTACGAGCTTCCCCCCCTGCCGTATCCCACGAGCGCCCTCGAACCGCATATCGATGCGCGCACGATGGAGATTCACCACGGCAAGCACCACCAGGCGTACATCAACAACGTCAACAAGGCGCTCGAGCCGCATGCCGCCCTGGCGGCCAAGCCGGTCGAGCAACTCCTGCGCGAGATCGACCAGGTTCCCGAGAGCGTCCGCCAAACGGTGATCAACAACGGCGGCGGCCATGCGAACCACTCGCTGTTCTGGCAGATCATGGGCCCGGGAAAGGGCGGCGCGCCGAAAGGGCCGCTGGCCGACGCCATCGCCAGCACGTTCGGCGGCTTCGACAAGTTCAAGGAGCAGTTCGCAGGCGCCGCTGCGACGCGCTTCGGCAGCGGCTGGGCGTGGCTGGTCGTGGACGAGGCCGGCATGCTCCAGGTCTACTCGACGGCCAACCAGGACTCGCCGCACATGAAGCGGCACACGCCGATCCTGGGGCTGGACGTGTGGGAGCACGCGTACTACCTGAACTACCAGAACCGCCGGCCCGACTACATCGCCGCCTGGTGGAACGTCGTGAACTGGGACCAGGTGGCGGCGTACTTCCAGAACGCGGCGCGGAGAAAGTAGGCAGCTCGGACTCGCGCGGAGCGCCGGACCTCAGAGTCCGACGGACGCATCGGACGGGCCGCGCGTCGCGCCCGGCTCTTGCAGGAGCGGGGCGTACCCCCTTCATGGCAGAGAACGAGGGGGTACGGACGGCGCCGGGCGGACGGAATTTCGGCCTGCGCCGGGCTGTCGGAGTGCGGCGTCTCTTTAAACCCGATGCCCAAGCGACCGACGCATTTCCGAGCGCATACCGGCGAAGCTACCAATACCGCTCGTAGTGCAAGTTTCCCGCCTCGCGCGTCGTGTGCGCGCGGAAGCCCAGCGGCGCCAGCAGCATCTCAACGTCCCGGATCATCGCGGGGTTCCCGCAGAGCATCACGTGGCACCTGTCCGGAGACAACGATACACCGGCACGCGACTCGAGAAACTGCGGAGTCAGCGCGGACTGCACACGCCCGCGAAGGCCGTTCCACGGCCCGTCCGGCGCCGCCCGCGACACGACGGGAATGTAGTGAAACGTAGCGTCCTCTCGCGCGAGTCGTTCAAGCTCGTCTCGATAGCCCAGGTCGCTCACTTGCCGGACACCGTGAATCAGCACGGTGCGCCGCCAGACGCCGGCGCTGCGCCGGCTGCGCAACATGGACATGAACGGCGCCAGGCCGGTCCCCGTGCACACCATGACCACGTCGGCGCCGGGCGGCACACGCGCCAGCGTGAAGTCGCCGCGAGCGCGATCGTCCGCCCACAGCTCGTCGCCGACATCGAGCGCCCAGAGCTGGGACGTGAGCCGCCCGCGTTCGATCCGCGCCAGGAAGAACTCAAAGTGGTCCACACCGCCGCTGGCGGACGCGATCGAGTACGCCCGGCGCACCCACCGCACGGGCGACACGCTGACCGCCGGTGATGCGTTTGAGGTTTCCGCGTTGCGCGGCAGTCCGAGCATGAGGAACTGGCCGGGCTCAAACGGCGGAATCACGCCGGAATGCGGGCGGATGCGAACGATGGAGAGGAACTCGTTCAGGTCGTGGCGCTGCACGACCGCGGCGTTGAGTATCGGTGCGCTCATTCCGGCGCATTCTAACGACCTGTTTCCGAACCCCGTGCGCCAGCGAGGGAGGGACCGCGAACGCGATGGTGATTCGGCTCGCGCGCCGAACGCTCCGGCGGCACGAACGGATCAGCTCGGCGTCGCCACGGCCGCGGTGTGCACTGTGCCGGATTCGAACTGGAAGCCGACTCCGGCCGTGGCCGGTCCCGAGTCGCGCGCGCTGATGGCGACCGACTTGCGCCGGCGATGACGCTTCTTGACAATTCCGCGGCGCGCGGTCCCCGCCTGCCGCGGCGCCAGCCCGGAGATCACGTCGATCAGCTCGCCGGCGTTGGGCGCAAAGGCGTCAGCGCCGACCTCCTGCCACAGCCCGTCGGCGCGATTGAACACGCCGCCGGACAGAACCGTGTTCATGGTGGGGCAGACGCCGATCTCGCGAATACGGTCGATCAGCGCGCGGACGATCGGCGCGTGCTGCGGCCTGGCGCCGAAGATGATGAACGCCGTGGGGCGGATCTGTCCCAGGAGCGAGACGACCTCGTCGTGCGGTATCTCCGCGCCCATCAGGTAGACGTCCCATCCGCGAGCCTGAAGGAGATCGGCGACGATTTGCGCGCCGAGCTCCTCGTGCTCGTGGTTGGCGCAGGTGATGACGATACGCTCGCCGCGCCGCGAGACGCGCGGCAGGTGAACCTGGAGCTGGTCTGCGACCGTGCGGTTGATCCGGGTGGCCATGCTCTCCACGGCGATGGTGATGCGGTCGGAGCGGAACATCCGCTCGACCTGCGTCATTGCCGGCCAGACCAGCTCGCGGAGCAGCCGTTCGGCGGACATTCCGCCTTGAATCGCTTCGTGGACGATCGCGAAGCACTCGGCCCTGCGGCCGGCGAGCAAGGGCTGGAGATAACGGGTGAGCAGCGGTTCGGACATGGGTGCGGCGCCTCCGATTCGACACCCGCGCTTGGCGGCGAAGCTCCATCGCCGGGCCCGACTCGGCCGTTCGCAGGCGTGTTCGAAAAGAGCCGGCGCGTCCATGCCGCCGGAGATCGCCGGGCGCGTACGTCGCGGATTTGCGCCGACGCATCCAGGCACCTGCAAGTATCGGGGACGGCCCGCGTCGATCTTGACGCGCGCGCGCCGGATTGGCGGGCCCTGCGCCGCGTTTCGGCGCGGCCGATAGGCCCCACGACATCAGCGCCCGCGGCGCGTGTTTCTCGGAATTCAACGCCGGCGTCGGCCGCGGCGTCGACCTGAATTGCGCACCCGGCCTCCTCCCGGCACAAGTTGCGCAGCGTGCGAGGACGCCGCACCGTGAGCGGGCATTGGACCAGCCCGGCGTCGCTGGCTCAGTTTCAGCCCCAAGCGCGAGCGAGCGATCCGGGACCTCGCGCTTTTTTCCCTTCGCTTGCGCGTCGGGCTTGAGTTGCTCCGCGCTTTCGCCCCACGGCGAGCCCGGGGGCCTACGCCGGCGTCCCTTGACAGGACGCGGCGTACCTCTAACGTACCCGCTCCACAACGCCGGCGGGGCGGTTCGGCTGGCCGCGTAAGCCGGTTTCTGCGACAATGCCGGGCCGGACTGCCGGCAGGAAGGCGGTTCAGGCGGCCGCGGAACGGCGACGGCGGATCGACGCGGGCCGTCGGCCGCGAATCGGACCAGGAGGCGCACGATGCTGCGGACGCGGAAGGCACTGCTCCGGCTGTATCCTCTGGCGTGCGGGGCCGTCACGCTCGGGCTGTTCCAGGCGCTCAGCGCAATGAACTTCAGCTCGATCTGGACGGACGTGATCGCGACGTTTCTGAGCCTGCTGGTGACGCTGCTTTTTGGCGGCGGGAGCACGCTGACGGCGTAGCGGTTTGGGCATACGGGCCGGGTTCGTGCCCCGCGACGTCGCGGACGGCGGAGCGAGGCGCGGGTCTTGCGGTACGGTCGGCGGGCCGAGCCGAATGCCAGCGCGTAGGAGTGAACGATGGACGTCCCCGGGGCGAATGCCGACGTAAACGAGCTGCTCGATCAAGACGACGACGAGCGCAAGCAGCTCGCCGAAGAGCTCAAGGAGAAGGTGCGCTCGGAGCTCAAGGACGTGGGCACGCTCCGCAAGGAGATGACCGTCACGGTTCCGGACGAGATCATCCACCGCCGAATCGACCACGATTTCGACGAGCTGCGCAGCGATGTCGTTCTGCCGGGATTCCGCAAGGGCCGCGCGCCGCTTCCGCTGATTCAGAAGCGGTTCGGGACCGCGGTCCGTGATTCGCTCAAGACGACCATCCTGGGCCAATCGTTCTTCGCAGCGATCCAGAACGAGAAGCTCGAGATTCTCGGCGACCCGCTGTTCAAGATCGACGCCGGCAAGGGCGTCAAACTGGTCGAGCTTGGCGAGGCGATCCAGCATCTCAGACTGCCGGAAACCGGCGACTTCACGTACACGTGCGAGATTGAGACCAAGCCGACGTTCGAGCTGCCCAAGCTCGAAGGGATCGAGATCAAGGCGCCGCGGATTGAGTTCACCGAAGAGCAGGTGCGCGCGGAGATCGAGCGGCAATTGAAGGTCCGCGGGCGGTACGAGCCGGTGGCCGACGGTCCGGCCGAGGCAGACGACCTGCTGATCGCCGACGTGGCGCTCACGGTCAACCATGAGACGGTCAAGACCGAATCCAACCTTCAGTTGGGCGTGCGGCCCACGCGGCTCGACGGCGTGGCGCTGGAGAACCTGGGCGAAGTGCTGAGCGGCGTGCGACCCGGCGAACGGCGCGGGACGGACTGCGTGATTCCGGACGACTACGAGCGCCCGGATCTGCGGGGCAAGCCTGCCCGCTTCGAGTTCACGATTCACGAGGTCAAGCGACTTGCGCCGATCTCGCTCCAGACCTTCATGGACCAGGTGGGCATCGAGAGCGAGGCGGAGTTGTTCAAGGTTGCGCGTCAGCAGATGGAGCTCGAACGCGACCGGCTGGTGCGGCGGGCGGAGAAGGAGCAAATTCTCGACTACCTGCTCAAGAACACGGTTCTGGAGCTGCCGGAGAAGCTGTCGGCGCGCATGACCGACCGGGCGGTGATGCGCCGCGTGATCGAGCTCCAGCAGGAAGGCGCGCCGCAGGAGGACATCGAGGCCAAAATCGACGAGCTGCGCGTCTCCGCGCGGGAGCAGGTCCTGCGCGACCTGAAGCTCGAGTTCATCATGGAGCGCGTGGCCGGCAAGTTGAAAGTCTACGTGACCGATGAGGAGGTCAACACGGAGATCGCGCGAATCGCGCGGCTGTACAACCGGCGGTTCGACCGCGTCCGCGACGACCTGCGCAACCGCGGGCTGCTGGCGCAGCTCGTCGAGCACATCCGCCAGGAGAAGTGCATCGCGATGCTCTTGGAGGACGCGAAGGTGATCAAGATCGACGGGCCGCAAAGCTGACGAAACGGCCCGCCCGGAGGCGCACGCCGCGCCCGGCGCAGCGGCGCGGCCGCGAAGGAGCTGACATGCAGGCGTTCGACCCCGCCTATTTCCCCGAGCGGATGCGCGCGCGGGTCCAGGGGCCGCAGTACCAGAACTGGCGGCAGATGGGCCTGAACGAGATGCTGCTCGACAACCGCATCATCTTCCTCGACCTGCCGCTGGATCCGCGCATCACGGTGAACGGCAACACGGTCTGCTCGCACATCATCAAGAGCCTGCTGTACCTGTACTCGCTCAAGCGCGACCAGGACATCAGCATCTACATCAACTGCCCCGGCGGCGACATCGACGACACGCTGGCCATCTACGACACGATGAAGTTTGTGAGCTGCGACATCGCCACGTACTGCGTCGGCGCAGCGAGCAGCGGCGGCGCGGTGATCCTCGCCGCAGGCACCAAGGGCAAGCGCTTCGCCCTCCCGCACGCCAAGGTCATGATCCACCAGCCCTGGGGATACGTCGGCGGGCAGGCTTCGGACATGCGGATCCAGGCCGAGGAGATTTTGAAGGTCAAGAACACGCTCTGCGACATCCTGGCGCGCGAGACCGGCCGCTCCAACGACCAGATCATGCAGGACACGGAACGCGACCGGTACATGAGCGCGCAAGAGGCCAAGTCGTACGGCCTGATCGACGAGATACTCGAAGAGGCGCCGCGGCCCGGAAAGAAAGGCTGATCGCCGGCCGCGCCGCGTGGAGGGTTGCGCCCGTGACGCGAAACTACCAGCTCATCCCGATCGTCATCGAGCGCGAAGGCCGCGCCGAGCGCTCGTACGACATTTACTCGCGCCTGCTGCGCGACCGCATCGTCTTCCTCGGCGACGAGGTGACCGCCGAGCTGACCAACGTCGTCGTGGCCCAGCTTCTGTTCCTGAGCAACGAGGACGCCAAGGCGCCGGTCAAGCTGTACATCAACTCCCCCGGCGGCTCGGTGTACGCCGGGATGGGCATTTACGACACGCTCCAGTACATACCCTGCCCGGTCGAGACGTACGTCGTGGGCGCCGCGGCCAGCATGGCGGCGGTGCTCTTCGCCGCCGGCACGCCGGGGAAACGGTTCGTGTTGCCGCACTCGCGCATCATGATCCACCAGCCGCTGGGCGGGGCGCGCGGACCGGCGACGGACATCAAGATCGAGCTGGACGAAATGCTGCGCACGCAGAAGCAGCTCTATCAGGTGCTCGCGCGGCACTGCAACAAGTCGGTCGAGCAGATCGAAAAGGACTGCGACCGCAACAACTGGATGGATGCGGAACAGTCCGTCTCCTACGGCATTGCCGACAAGGTGCTGATGCCCACGCCCGAGGAAGGCCCATCGATCCGCACCGTGCGCTGAGAGCGAGCGGAATGCGACCGCTTAGTCCAGCCGGAGTCGCGGCGCCCGAATCGACCGCCAACCGCGGATCGGGGGGCCGTCCGCGCCTGTGGCCCGCCCGCCGTGCCGCCCCCCTGCGTGCTTCGTGCGGATGCCTCCTCGCGGCGCCGCTGGCGCTGGCGGCGCTGGCCGCTTGCGGCGGCTGCGCTTCGCAGACCGAGCTCGATCTGCGCCGCGAGAATGACCGGCTCAAGGCCCAGCTCGCGGACACGTCCCGCCAGCTCGCCGAGCACCAGGCCGCGATCGACGAACTGAACCGGCAGCTCCAGGCGGCGCGCGGCTTCACCGACGACGATCTGAAGAGAATCTTCTATCCCGAGAAGCTCGTCATCGACTCGCTGTCCGGCGGCGAGGACTACGACGGCAAGACGGGCGACGACGGGGTGACCGTGTACCTGCGGCCGATCGACCGCGTCGGCGACACCGTGAAGGTGGCGGGCGACATCCGCATCGAGCTGTATGACCTGGCCGCGCCGGCCGATGCGAAGCTGCTCGGCGAGTACAACATCGGCGTCGACAAGGCGTCCGAGTTCTGGTACGGCAAGCTGATGACCAACCACTATACGATCCGCTGCCCTTGGCAGAAGATTGTCCCTGCGAACCCGGAGATCACGGTGCGGGCCACGTTCCGTGATTTTCTTACCAAGCGCGTCATCACGGCGCAAACCGTCGTGACGGTGAAGCTGCCCACGTCCCGCCCCGCGGCACCCGGTGCATGACGGCCGCCGGCGGCCAGCCCGTATTCGGCGGTTTCTGACAGGCACCCCACCCTACTATGCGTCTAGTAGATCGGCGCGGCCCCTGCTTGCCGGCGTCCGGCGCCGACGCCCCGACCAGGCCGGCGCTTGTTTCGGGGCCGCATTGAGGCGGGTTCAAGCTCGAATCCCTGGAGACAATCATGTCCACTCGTCGGCCGCTCATCATGCTCCCGCTCCTGCTTCTGGCGCTTCGAGTCAGCGCGTCGGCTGAGGACGCGGCGCTCCCCGACACCCACGCCGGCCGCTGCGCCGCCGCGTACTTCAAGGCGTTCAACTCAGGCGACGAGGCCGAGGTGCGAGGATTCGAGCAAACGTACCGCTCCGCGGCGGCGCTCGCATCGCGTCCGATGGACGAGCGCATCCGCATGTACCACGAGCTGCGGCAGCGCTGGGAGACGCTGTCCGTGACGCGTGTGCTCCGCTCGTCCGAGCGCGACCTTTCCGTCCGTGTGGCACCGGCCATCGGCACGGACGAGCTGACGTTTGACTTCGAGTTCGAGGACAAGCCGCCGTACGGCCTGATCGGAATCAGAATCGCGGCGGGCATGCGGCCGGAAGACGCTGAGGCGCAGACCCGCCCGGTAACCCCGGAACTGCGCGCGGCGACGGTGCAGTCCTTTGCCGACGCGCTGTCGAGCATGTACGTCTATCCCGAGGTCGGCGAGAAGATGGCGGCCGCGGTGCGAGAAAACGCCGCGTCCGGGCGGTACGACGGCGCCGCGACGGCCGGCGAGCTCGCCGAAGCGCTGACGCGCGACGTGCAGGAGATCTGCCGCGACAAGCACCTGCGCGTCCAGGCCAGCGCGCCGCTGCGCGCGAGCGCCGCGTCGCAACCTGATGACCGCCAACCGACGCTGATCCGCGAGGGCCGGCGCGAGAACTACGGATTCGAACGCGTGGAGGTGCTGCCGGGAAACATCGGCTACCTAAAGTTCAACATTTTTCATCCCAGCGGCGAGGCGCAGGAGATCGCCGCGGCCGCGCTGGCGTTTCTGGCCAACTGCGAGGCGCTGATCTTCGATCTGCGCGACAATGGCGGCGGCTCGCCGGAGATGATCAAGTTCATCTCCAGTTACCTGTTCGAAGAGCCGACGTATCTGAACACTTTCTACGACCGGCGGAGCCGGAAGACGTCCGAGACCTGGACCACCGCGACGGTGCCTGGGCGGCGCTTCGCCGGCGACCTCCCGGTGTACGTGCTGACGAGCGGCCGCACGTTCTCGGGCGCCGAGGAGTTCACGTATAACCTCAAATGCCTGAAGCGAGCGACGATCGTCGGTGAGACGACCGGCGGCGGCGCTCACCCGGTGACCCTGCACCGCCTAAGCGATGGCCTGGCCGTCACGATGCCGTACGCGCGTGCGGAAAACCCGATCACGAAGACGAACTGGGAAGGCGTGGGCGTCAAGCCGGACATTGAGACGCCGGCGGACGCGGCGCTGGATGCGGCGTTGCGTGAGGCTCGCGCGCGGCTAGGGCGGCGGGGCTCGTAAAAGACGGCGGCCCGGCGCGTCCTTGCGGAAGCGCCGGGCCGTAAAAGCCGGCAATCACCTACTCTCGCCCGGTCTGGACTACCATCGGCCGTGTAGGCTTTACTACTGAGTTCGGAATGGGATCAGGTGTTTCCCCACACGTATGGTCACCGGCAATTCGCGTGCGCCGCGTGGCGGCTGGTGGGCCGGCGCGGCGGTTGCACTCGAACGGTGAAGGTGGATGCAGCGGATAAGAGACCGCTGGTGCGGCTGTGAAGTAGAGGAATCACAGCGGATCATAAATGCGGTCAAGCCCTCGGCCGTTAGTACCGGTCAGCTGAGGACATCTCTGCCCTTACACTCCCGGCCTATCAACCTGGTGGTCTACCAGGGGCCTTCAGCTCACCCGAAGGGAGCACCGAGTCCTCATCTCAGGGACGGCTTCCCGCTTAGATGCCTTCAGCGGTTATCCAATCCATGCTTAGCTACCCTGCGCTGCCGTTAGCACGACAACAGGGACACCAGAGGCATGTACCACCCAATCCTCTCGTACTAGGGTGATGGCCCTTCAAGACTCGTACGCCCACAGCAGATAGGGACCGACCTGGCTCGCGCCGGTCTGAACCCAGCTCGCGTACCGCTTTAATCGGCGAACAGCCGAACCCTTGGGACCGCCTTCAGCCCCAGGATGCGATGGGCCGACATCGAGGTGCCAAACGACCACGCCGCTATGGACGCTCGGTGGTCATCAGCCTGTTATCCCCGGAGTACCTTTTATCAGTTGAGCGATAACCCTTCCACACGGGATTACCGGGTCACTAGGGCCTGCTTTCGCATCTGCTCGATCTTTCGGTCTTGCAGTTAAGCCGGCTTATGCCCTTGCACTCGCCGCACGATTGCCAACCGTGCTGAGCCGACCTTTGCACTCCTCCGTTACCTTTTGGGAGGAGACCGCCCCAGTCAAACTGCCCACCTAACACTGTCCCCCGCCCGGCTTCACGGGTCGGGGTTAGATATCGAATAGCACAAGGGTGGTATTTCACCGTTGGCTCCCCGCCGGCCGGAACCGGCGGATCAACGCCTCCCACCTATCCTACGCATGCGATACCCGACATCCATATCAGGCTGCAGTAAAGGTTCACGGGGTCTTTCCGTCTTGCTGCGGGTACACGGTATCTTCACCGCGAATTCAATTTCACCGAGTCGGTCCTTGAGACACTGCTCCAGTGATTACGCGGTTCATGCGCGTCGGAACTTACCCGACAAGGAACTTCGCTACCTTAGGACCGTCATAGTTACGGCCGCCGTTTACCGGTGCTTCGGTTGCAAGCTTCGCCTTGCGGCTGACCTGCTTCCTTAACATTCCGGCACCGAGCACGCGTCAGTCTGTATACGTCCTCTTTACGAGTTGGCACAGACCTGTGTTTTTGATAAACAGTTCCCAGAGCCGATTCTCTGCGCCCTCCCCTTGCGGGGTAGGGCCCCCTTTTCCCGAAGTTACGGGGTCAAATTGCCTAGTTCCTTAAGGACCGTTCTCTCGAGCACCGTTAGGATACGCTCCTCGCCCACCTGTGTCAGTTTTGGTACGGATCCGCACTTTGTCCCCGACGGTTTTTCTCGGTTGCTGATTTCCATGCTTCGGCAACAAATCGGCCTCGCCCTTTCGGGCGCCCTCTATTCTCATAGTGGGCCACAGTCCTCAGCAACGTCCCCGCCGGTTCAACCTCATACGGAGTGCAGGAATATTAACCTGCTGTCCATCGTCTACGCCTTTCGGCCTCGACTTAGGCTCCGACTAACCCTGGGCGGATTTCCCTTCCCCAGGAAACCTTGGGCTTACGGCGAGCGGGATTCTCACCCGCTTGATCGTTACTCATACCGGCATTCTCACTACCACAGGCCGACACCACTCCTTACGGTATGGCTTGTATCTCCTGTGGTACGCTCCCCTACCGCTCCTTGCGGAGCCCGCAGCTTCGGCGCCATGCATAGTCCCGATCATTATCGGTGCCCATCTTCTCGACCAGTAAGCTATTACGCACTTTTTAAATGGTGGCTGCTTCTAAGCCAACATCCTGGCTGTCACAGAAAACGGACTTCCTTACGCACTCAGCATGGCTTGGGGGCCTTAGCTGGCGATGTGGGTTGTTTCCCTTTTGTCCACGAACGTTAGCGCCCGCAGACTCACTCCCGGGATAGTCGTCGCGGTATTCGGAGTTTGATTGAGGGCGGTAGCTGGGTAAGCCCCGCGTCTCATTCAGTAGCTCTACCCCCGCGGCGTAGTTGTCCCGAGGCTGTCCCAAAAGACATTTCGGGGAGAACCAGATATCTCCACGTTTGATTAGACTTTTACTCCTCCCCACAGGTCATGCCATAACTTTTCAACGTTAACGGCTTCGGTCCTCCAGGACGTTTTACCGTCCCTTCAACCTGCCCATGGGTAGATCACGTGGGTTCGGGTCTGTCACGTGCGACTGAACGCCCTGTTCAGACTCGCTTTCGCTGCGGCTCCGCGCCGGAAGCGCTTAGCCTTGCCGCACACGACAAGTCGCCGGTCCATTATGCAAAAGGTACGCCGTCAGCCGCCCCGCGCAAGGCGGGAATCGGCCTTCGACAGCTTGTAGGCACACGGTTTCAGGTACTTTTGACTCCCCTAGCAGGGGTGCTTTTCACCTTTCAGTCGCCTTACTTGTTCACTATCGGTCGTGCAGGAGTACTTAGCCTTGCAGGGTGGTCCCCGCATCTTCGGTCAGAGTTCCACGAGCTCCGACTTACTCGACCGCTGCCGATCGGCTGACGTCTACAGGGCTGTCACCTTCTATGGCCGGCCTTTCCAAGCCGTTCGACTGACGTTTCGACAACGTATGGCTCGAAGCCATGGGCTGGTCCGCGTTCGCTCGCCGCTACTAGCGGAGTCTCGGTTGATTTCTTTTCCACCAGGTACTGAGATGTGTCAGTTCCCTGGGTGTCGCTCCAGACGGCCTATGCATTCAGCCGCCGGTGACGCCATCTGGTTGCCCAGTGACGCCGGGTTGCCCCATTCGGAGATCTCCGGATCAAAGCCTGTTTGGCGGCTCCCCGGAGCTTATCGCAGCCTGCTACGTCCTTCATCGCCTCTGCACGCCAAGGCATCCACCGTGCGCCCTTAGTAGCTTGACCGCATTTATGAAACGCTGCGACCAAGCCGCACCTTTGGTACTCGATTCGAACTGCCGAACCTCCGCACCGGGGTCGCCCCCGGCCCGCAGGCCCGCTCGAATCGGATTACGGTTTCGATACCCGTGCATCCACTCTTCACTTGTCAAAGATCGCCGCCGGTGCGTTCCGGACGAGCGTCGCCGCTCTTCCAGCCTCCCCAGCGGGGCCACGTACTGTAGCACGATTCCGCACGCTGTCAATGCCGCGCGAAACTTTTGTCCTGCGAGTGGAGCCGACCGGGTTCGAACCGGCGACCTCCTGGTTGCAAACCAGGCGCTCTCCCAATTGAGCTACGGCCCCGAAGACCCGCTTCGCTGTGAGTGGCCAGGCGCCGCCTAGCCGCACTTGCCAGACCCTCACGAGCCTCCGCCGCGAAGCGCGTTCCAGATCGATAGCGCCAGCAGCAGCCCGATCGCCAGGATCACGAATGCGCTCATGATCGCCCCCCTGTCCGGCTGACACTCGCCGCACTCATACTGGGCCTGCGAGGATTCGAACCTCGGACCTCGTCCTTATCAGGGACGCGCTCTAACCAACTGAGCTACAAGCCCTTATCGTCGCGTGGCTCCCCGCGGTAATCCACCCACCAGGGCGAGTTGAACCGTCACGGCATGGGACGGCGTCCCGACACCGGTCAGCACGTCCGCGACGGCGCTCGGCGCAACCGGTGAATGATATCGGGCGGCTACGCGCTGTCAATCATAGCGGTCGACGGCTGGCCCAGTTCGCTCGCTCGCGTGCCGGGCGCTGACCCCCTCCGCGCACACGAGTCGGAATTGACTTGCAGGGCTCGCACAGGGCCCGGCAACACCTCGCTTCGCAACCGCTCCCGAAGCCGCCGCCCCACGCTAGAACGATGCCCCGACCGAAAAGTTGAACACCTGGTTGTTGTCCTCCTCCTCTTCCGCGATCGGGAAGCCGAAGTCGAACACGATCGGCACGGGTCCGAAGAAGTTCAGATTGATCCGCAGCCCGAACCCGACCGCAGCGCGCCAACTGTGAATCCCGAAGTCCTCCTCGACCGTGCCCATGTCGAGGAATGCCACGCCGCGCACGTTGTCGGCATAAAGCGGCACAGAGTATTCCGCGCCCGCGAGCAGGATGAAATCGCCGCCGACCTTGTCGTTGAACAGTCCCGCCCGCGGCGTGATCCCGCGGAACTTGAAGCCGCGGATCGAGCCGAATCCGCCCGCGTAGAAGCGCTCGAACACGGGCGCGTCGCCGACGATGTACGCGGCGTCGGCGCGGACGCCGAGAACGCTCTTGCGATCGAGCGCGTCGGTCTGGAGCGTCTTGTACCAGGCGAAACTGAGGCTCGGCCGGCCGAAGTCGTAATCGCCGCCGAGCGCGCCCACCTGCTCCCAGGCCATTGAGAAGCGGTGCCCCTTGGTCGGCACAATGCGGCTGTCGGTCGTGTCGTGCGCCAGCGTGGCCTTGAGGGCGGTCAAGAAGCTGTTGCCCTTCACGTCTTCGATGTCGTTCGCGGCCAGGTCGCGGACGTCGTTGATGTCGATTCCCTCCACGCGACCGGCGATTTCGCCGGCCCAATTCCGCAGCAGGCCGGTCTCAAAGCGCTTGCTGAACGCCAGGAGGAAACCGATACGCTCTTCGTCGTACGATTCCCGGTCGCGCTCGAACAGGTACACCGACGTGTCCAGGCGGACGGGCCGATCGAGGAAGTATGGCTCGGTAAAGTCGATGCGGAAGCGCGAGACCTCGGTTCCCGGCTCGGCGCTGAGCCGCAGGCGCTGGCCGTCGCCGCGGAACGCCTGGCCGCGGAAGAACTCGCCCCAGGTCCGCGGCCAGTCGAACAGGTCGAAGTTGCGGTTCTCGATGCTCAACTGGCCGATGACGCCGCTGTCGGTGCTCACGCCGACGCCGATGATGAAGTTGATCGCCTGCGCTTCCTCGACCTCGACCAGCGCCTCGCGGAACCCGTCCACGTCCTCCAGCGGCGTGATCGTCGCCCGGTTGAAAAGGCCGGTCTCGGTCAGGCGTTTCTCCGCCTCGCGGGCCTTGACCGTGTTGTACTCCTCGCCGGGATAGAAGCGCAGCTCGCGGCGGACGACCTCGTCCTTGGTGCGCGGGTTGCCGCGGATCGTGATTCGGCCGAAGCGCGATTGGGCGCCTTCGTTGATGCGCAGGCGCAGCCGCACGACGCCCGGCTGGTCCAGAAACTCGTGGGGCTGTTCCATGTTGACGATGCGGGCGTCGACGTAGCCGATCTCGCCGTAGAGGTCCTCGATGCGCTTGCGGTCGGCCTGGAGCGTCTCGTCGCGGAGGAAGCCGCCGGGCTGGAGCTGCATGACGGAGCGGATGCGCTCCTCGTCGAAGACCTCGTTGCCTTCGACGACGATTTCCTGCACCTGGTAGCGCAGGCCCTCGTCCACGACGAATACGAGGTGCAAGTCCGTCCGGGCCACGTCCTGAAAGTCGAGGCGGTACCCGACACGGCAGTCGAGGTAGCCCTCCTTGCGGTAGAAGTCCTGGACCTCCAGCGCGTCGCGGTCGGCGGTCTCCTCGTCGAACGCGCCGGCGACGAAAATGGGAAAATAGGTCTGGGTCTTGAGCTTGAACCGTAACTGCGGTTCGGGGAAGGCGCGCACTCCCTCGAAGACGATCTTGCGCACCTTGACGCGCGGCCCCTCGGTGACGCGGTAGACCACGCGGTCCTCCAACCGCAGCATCTCCTCGTCCACCTGCACGGTGGCGTAGTAGTAGCCCTTCTCACGGTACTTCCGCTCGATGTTCTCGCGGCCGCGGTTGACCTCGAAGCGGTCCAGTACGCTGCCGGCGGAGAAGGCCAGCTCCTTGAACAGCTCGTCCTCGCTGAAGCGCTTGTTGCCCTCGACTTCGACCGAACGGACGGTGGGCTTCTCCTGCACGGTGAACACGACCACCGCCTGGCCTTCCTCGATCGAGGCGTCGGCAATCACGTTCAGGAACTTGCGCGTGCGAAGAAGCTCGCGCACGTCATCTTGGACCTGAGCCTCGCGGTAGTTTTGACCCACGCGCGTCTTGAGCACGCGGCGGACGAACCCCTCGCTGATCGCCTCGAGGCCGCGAAGATCGACCCGCCGGATGACCATGCCGTCCGTCGGACGGTCCTGCGCGGAAGCCGGCGTCGCCGTGAACAGCGCCAGCGCGCAGACCGCCAGCGGACCGCGCCACGAATCGATCGCTCGGATCGAAGAACGCCTGCGTCCGTACACGACGCACCAAGTGCCGGGCCGATTGGAGATCTCGCTCGTCCGCGAATGCGGCCGCTCAGCCGAACCCGCGCCAACCCACGGCGGTACTATACAAGGCGCTGCCGGGCGTGCAACGGAGAGACGCTGCGAACTCCCGGCGCGAACAGGGAGCGAGCTTCGAATGCGGCCACTCATCGGCGTGACGTGCAGTTTCGAGCAAACCAACGGCGGGAGTCCGCGTCTGCGCGCGTTCATCAACGCGGCCTACACCGACGCGGTCTTCGCCGCCGGCGGAATCCCGTTCCCGATCCCGACGCCCGCGGATGTCGACCCGGCGCTGCTGGAAGACGTGCTGGTGCGCTGCGATGGGCTGCTGCTCACGGGCGGACCGGACCTGCACCCGCGCCACTACGCTCAGGCCCCGCATCCCAAGACCGAGGTGCTGCACGAACGCCGCGACCGCTTCGACATTGCCCTGTTCCGCCGCGCGGACGAGCTGCGACGCCCGATCCTCGCCATCTGCCTCGGTTGCCAGATCGCGAGCGTCGGTCGCGGCGGGTGCCTGGTTCAGCACGTTGACGATCTGCCCCGGGAGCGGCCGGTGCGTCACTACAGCGACGACCACGGCAGCGTGTACCACGATGTCGATCTCGTACCTGGCTCACGGATCGCGGAGATCGTCGGGCGGACGCGCTTAGAAGTGAACAGCCGGCATCACCAGGTGGTTGACGCGACCCGGCTCGGCGAGCGACTGACAGCGGTCGGCTTCGCGCCCGATGGGACCGTCGAAGCCGCCGAGAGCTCGGACGGCCGGTTTCTCATCGCGGTGCAGTGGCACCCGGAGGACATGACGGACCGCGTGGAACATCGGCGGCTGTTCGAGGCGCTGGTTCGCGAGGCCGCACGCAGCCAGTAATCTCACATGGCACAGGCGTCTTGCCTGTGACGTTCACAGCCAGGGGTGGCACGGGCGTTTCGCCTGTGAAGCCTGGAGGATGGACTGGATTGCCGGGCCACCCGACTGGTCGTGCAATCCCGAGTCTCGGGCCCCGCGATTTCCGGTCGTTCGCCCGCTCCTGGATTCCGCACACGCGGCACGCCTAGCATCTGGTGGACGGATACGAGAGCCGCGAGCCTCGAAGCCACCTGACTCCCTCTCAACAAACCCGCGGGCCGGCGCTCAATGCGAACGCCGGCCCGTGCCCATTTGCAGCCCGTCGCGGCAGTTCGACGCTACGACATTACGCCGTCCGCACCAGTCGCGCGGCGTAGCCGCCGTCGCGCCAGGCACTGAGCTGAGCGCCCCAGGCGGGCAAGGTCGTCTGCTGGTGCTCCAGCGACCAGGCCGAGTTCTCGCGCAGGAAGTTCATCACGATTCGCTCGTTCTCCTCCGGCTCGATGCTGCACGTGCTGTAGACCAGCCGCCCCCCTGCTCTCACGACGGCCGCGGCCCGCCGCAACAGCGCCGTCTGCAACCGGCGCAGCGACGCCAGCTTCCGCGACGTCAGCGCCAGACGCGCCTCCGGCCGCCGGGCGATGGCTCCGGTGTTGGTGCACGGGACGTCAACAATGGCGCCGTCGAACGCCGGCGCCTCTCCGATGTCCGAAGCGTCGCTGTGCTGAATCAGACGCGTGCGAATGCACGTGAGGTGCATCCGGCGCGCGTTCTCGCGAACCAGTTCGATGCGGTCCTCGCCCGCGTCGCAGGCGACGATCTCGCCGCGGTCCTCCATGTCCAGCGCCAGCGCGACCGACTTCCCCCCCGGCGCCGCGCACAGATCGAGGATTCGTTCCCCGGGCCGCGCTTCGAGCAGCGAGGCGGCGAAACGCTGCGTCAAGTCCTGCACGTATGCCCGGCCCTCGCGGAACAGTGCTGAATCCGCCAAACGCGCGCTTCCCGGAAGAAACGCCGCGTGGGGCGTGCACTCGACGGCGTCGCCAAATTCCTCGCGAATCTGCCGCTGGTACGCGGCCGCTTCAATTTGCAGGCGATTCGGCAGCAGCACCGTGACGGGTGTCGCTTGCGACGCCCACGTGACCTCCTCGGCCGCGTCCGATCCGAACCTCCGCACGAGCGACTGGAACCGCGACAGGCGCTCGGCGGCCGCGGCGGCGACGTGCGCCTCGGCGCCCGCAAGCTCCGCTTCCGGCAGCACGGGGCGGTCGAAGCGGCACGCTTCGGACCAGTTCACGCGGACCAGCCGCGGGTCGAGCCGGCGCCACGCCGTACGGCGCAGTTCGACTGCGCGGCACAGCGCCCGCAGGATGGCGTTGACCATCCCCGCGGCGCGTCGGCCGGCGGTCCGCCGCGTCAGTTCGACCGTCTCATCCACGGCGGCAAACAACGGCACGCGGTCCATCCACACGACCTGGTACGCCGCGCAGTGCAGCGCCGCGCGCAGCTCGTCGCGCACGCGTGCGGGATCGTAGTCCGCAACCGATTTCAGAACGTGATCGAGCGTGACCTGGTGACGGACTGCGCCGAGAGCGGTCTCCATCGCCAGCGCGGACTCGCGCGCGGCGAGGCGGCCCTGAGCGCGCAAGCCGCGGAGCGTTTCGGCGACGAAGCGCGCCCCTCGCAGTGCGTCGATCACCGCCAGACGTGCGGCCTCGCGTCCCGTCAGCATTGAGCGCCGCGAAGAGTCGGACTTCGCTGGACCCGTCCGGCTCGTCATGGCTCATCGAGTGGCAGCAGCCGCGCGGGAGGAGTGACGAGGTGCCCCCGCGCGAAGTCCTCGAAGCTCATCAGTCCACGGCCAGCCGGTTTGATCTCCAGAATGCGGATGCGGCCCTCCGCAGTCTGCACGCTGCCGTCACTACAGAATTCGCCGGGTTCATGCGGGGCCGGCTGGGGCGCCGCGTCAGCCGCCACGCGCGCCCGGGCGAGCTGGACGCGCAGCGCGCTGCCGTCGGGGCGCGACAACCTGCACGTCGCCGCCGGCCAGGGCCACAAGCCGTTGATCCGGCGTGCCACGCGCGCCGCGGGCTGGGCGAGGTCCAGCCGCCGATGCGCCGGCGTGAGCTTGGGCGCCCGTGTCGCCTGCGACGGGTCCTGCGGAACGGGCTGGATCGTGCCGCGGTGAATCGCGGTCACCACCTTGACGATCAGCTCGGCACCGAGCGCCGCGAGCCGGTCGTGCAGCTCGCCCGCAGTTTCGGTCTCGCCGATCGGTGTCGTTCGCCGGCCCCATACGGCGCCGGCGTCCCAGCGCTCATCGAGCTGGAACACGGTGACGCCGGTGGTCGATTCGCCCTCAATGATCGCCCACTGGATCGGCGCGGCGCCGCGGTACTTGGGCAGCAGGGAGGCATGGATGTTGACAAACCCGCGCGGCGACGCGTGCAGCAAGCGCGGACCGAGCTTCTGGCCGAACGCCACGACCACGCCCAATTCGGCCGAACCGATCAGCTCGGCGGGCGGGATCGCGTTCACGTCTTCAGACTGAACGTGCGGCAGCCCCAGCTCCGCCGCCAGTGCGTGGATCGGCGTCGGACGGACGGCCATCCCCCTGCCGGCCGGTCGATCCGGCTGGCTGATGACCCGCACGATCTCATGTCCCGCGGCGTGCAGGGCGCGGAGCGCCGGCCCGCCGAATTCGCCGGTGCCCCAGAACGTGAGCCTCATGTCTTCGCACCGCGCAGCCGCTCTCGATGCTCGGCCTCGAGTTCCCGCAACCGCTTGCGGGTCGCGATCTTGTCGGCCGGCCCCATGCGGTCGAGGATCAGAACGCCGTCAAGGTGGTCCGTCTCGTGCTGCCAGACGCGCGCGGGAAGCTCCTCACCGGCGCACTCAAACGGGCGCCCGGACAGGTCGTAAGCGCGGACACGGCAGCGCAGCGCGCGCCGCACCTGGACTTCCACGTCAGGGAGCGAGAGGCAGCCTTCGGAGGCTTCCTTTGCGCCTTCCGGCTCGACGATGACTGGATTTACGAAGACGCGGTCATCGTCCGGCTTGCCGGTCGTATTGGCGACGAACATGCGCAGGAGGACGCCTACCTGCGGCGCGGCCAGCCCGACGCCGCGCGCCGCGCGCATCATTTCGATCATCTTCGCCGCAAGCGCGGCGAGCCGTCCGTTGAACTCCTCGACCGGTGCGCAGCGCTTGCGCAGGCGCGGGTCCGGGTAGACGAGGATCTCGAGCTTGTCCAGGTCCCAGTCCGTCGGCAATCCGTTCTTCCTCCAGAATCCAGACCTCACAAATCAGAACGCAAAACCGCCCGAAGTGCTACACCGCCTCAGAACGCCTGCCCCAACAGGAAGGCCCGCGCGATACGCCGAGCCATCTGCTCATTGCCGAACACCAGCGGCATGAGCAACGACAAGTCCGTGTTCGGCCGGCGAAGGTACTCCGCCAGCGCCGTTCGCCAGGACTCGTCAAATGTCGCCAGCTCGTCCTGCGGGTAGGCGGCGTTCAGCGTTCTCGCCACGGTTTCGGCCGCGATCCAGCCGGATTTCATCGCCGGGTAAATGCCTTCATTGCTGAACGCCGCGACGAATCCCCCGGCGTCGCCGACGAGCACGCAGCGTTTCCCGACGTGCGCGTCCATTTCGAGCGCCGCGCCGGCCGGCGTCACGACGCACGTCGCCGGGCCCGCCGCGCACTTCGGCAGCAGGTCGGCCTCCACGGCCGCGGCCACGAACGCGGCGTATTGCCGCGACACACTCTCCTCGTCGGCGCGGCTGGACAGCCCGATGCATACGCGTTTGCGCGAGCGGGCAATTACGGCGAGCTGCCCCGTGCGCCCCTGGCCGATGGCCACGTCGAGCCGTGGCTCGCCCTTCGCGGCGAACTCGCCGTAGAACGTTCGGGGAAGGTCAGCCAGGGCGCGCGCCGGCGTGATCCGAGCCAGGCGTGCCGCAGTGGAATCCGTCCCGTCTGCAATAATCAGCAACGCGGCGCAGACCGTTCGCTCTCCGGCGAGGTCGATCTCGACCTCGCGCTCGCCCAGGCGGAGTCCATCGACGGCGTGTCGCAGCAGCGCCTCCGCGCCCAGCTCGCGTGCGGCCTTCAGCAGCGCCAGATCGAACCGCGACCGGTCGACGATCCACCCGCGCAGGGCCCGCTCCGAGATGGCCGTCTGCTTGCGAAGGTCCCACGAGTGCAGCGTCAGGCCGCAGAATTCGTCCGCCCCGGCGGACGCGGGCGTCAGCCCACACGATTCGGCCATTACCACTCCCGCGGGGCTGACCCAGCCGAGGCACGCCTTGGCGCGCGGAAAATCGTGCTGGTCCAGCAGCAACACCGAGAGGCCGAGCTGGCGAGCGCGGATGGCGGCCGCCGAGCCGGCGGGGCCAGCGCCGACGATCGCGAGGTCAAGTCGTTTCGAGCCGACGGCGCTCACCGCTGCATCCTACTTGAGCTGCTGGAAGAGGAATTCTTCGGCCTTGCGGAAATGCTCGAAAGCGGACTGGAGCTCAGCGCGCATCCGCCCCAGCTCTTCGGGCGCCACGGTACTGCTGCGCCCGGACTGGGCCGCGTCCTGGAGCGCCGCCAGCCGGGCTGCGGCGTTGTCCAGGCTGCTGGCGGCCTCGGCGAAGTTTCGCGCCGCCTGGAAGATCGTGGTCTCGGCGTTCTCGCGTTCGGTTGGACGGTACATCAAGCGCCATGGCGCCAACCGAATCTCGTCACTGGCGAGCTTGAGCTGGGCGCTCATGTCGTGCACGTTCCGCAGCGTCTGCTCGATGAGCGGCTTGTTGACCACCAGCACGTTTTCGGCCGTGCCGCTGGTGGCCGCGAGCGCGCCCAGCGACGCGTTCAGCCGGTCCATGCTGACGTGGACCTTCCCGAGGACCGACGCCGGATCGTCGCGGTTGAACTCGGTGCGCAGCACCGCCGACAACTGCTGCTGGAGCGCGCTGGCCAGCGCGTCGATGTTGACCACCGTGTTGTGAAGCACGGGACGGTTCTCGGCCAGCATGCCGCGCGCTTCCTCGAGGGCCTGGTTCACGTGTTCGATCGCTGAAAGCATCCGCGCCAGCATCGCGGCGTCGTCGTCGGCGTTCATCTGCTGCCGCAGCGCGCCGGTGGTGGCGCTGAGGTTGTCGGCCATCTGCTGGACCTTGCCCAGCAGCGTGAGCTGGTCCTTGCCGTTGAACTGCGTCCGCATCTCGGCCGTGATGGCGTTCACGTCGTCCAGGCTCGCCAGCAGTTTGTTCATCAGCGAGCCTTCGGCGGCGCCGTCGATGGCGCGGTCCAGCTTGGCCAGAAACCCGTCCGGCTCGAACAGGAACCGCGAGAGGCTGCCGATCGACGCCGCCAGGCTCTGCGCCGGAAGCCCGGCGATCGGGTCGCGGCCGAGCGGGCCGGCTTCGGGCGTTCCGACGCTGAGAATCACGAGCACGCCGGGACCGCCGACCGGGGGCTGGTCGGTGGTGATGCGGCAGTCGCGGTACAGGTCGAGCGCGCCGGCGACGTCGGCGTCGACCATGATGAGCAGCTTGCGGCGCGGTCCGGCCGGGGTGTCCTCGACGATGCTCTCCAGGCTCACGTTGCGGACCTGGCCTACCTGCACGGAGCCGCCCAGCAGCACGGGGCTGGCATCCTTAATGGGGGCCACGCCTGCGTCGTGCGGGAAGCACACCACGATGCGCCGCGTGTCGCCCTGCATGTTCGGGTAGATGAAGAGCACGGACGCGACCAGCAGTGCGCCGACGGCCAGCACGAACACGCCGATCGCAAACTCGTGACCTCGCGCCCGCATCGATGCCGGCTTCCCATCTGGACGGATGAAAACGCCCGGGACAGACGCACCCGCACGGCCGCCCGCCGCTGCGGGCCGCATTGTAGCCGATGCGCCGCGTTGCGCAGCAACGCGCGTGGTCCCGCCCAGAGATTCTTCGCTCGCGGGGCTTCGCGCATGTGTGCGAGGCGTGCGAAACAGAACCCCGCACGGCCGTGCGGGGCGGCCCCTCGCTCCCGCGAGGGGCTCTGAACGGTCAAACGGACGCCACCACGGCCCGCGTTATCGCGGACGTGGCCAGGGCGGCGACGTACGCGAGCGATGTCATCGTCACGAACGACGCCAGCGGCCAGAGCCAGGTGCCGGTCTCGCGTCCCATGACGACGAGCGTGCTGGCGCACTGCGCGCAGAGCGCATAGAAGACCATGATGGAAAGCGCCACCGGCAGATCGAACACGGGCCTCCCGTCCGGCCAGGTCGCAGCGCGGATCGCCTCGCGCAGGGGCGCCGAGCGCTCGTCCGCCGCCGCGCTGCCCAGGTTATAGATCGTGCCCAGCGTCGCGATGATGACTTCGCGCGCGGGAAACGACGCCAGCGTGGCCATCGCGATCCGCCAATCCCAGCCGATGGGCGCCACCGCCGGCTCGATCGCGTGCCCGATGCGGCCGAGGTAGCTGTCGCGCAGGTACGAGCCGGCGAGTTCTGCTTCGAGTCGCTGGCCGCTCCACCGCTCGACGGCCGCCGCCCGCTCGACGGCCGCGCGTGTCGTCTCGCTGCGGGGGAAGTACCCCAGCGCCCACACGACCAGGTTGACGACCAGAATGATCGTTCCGGCCCGGACCACGAAGCTGCGCCCGGCGAAGTACATGCGCTGCCACACGGCGCGCGGATGCGGCACGCGGTAGCTGGGCAGTTCCAGCACGAACGCCGACGCCGCCCCGCGGAACGCCGTGAAGCGCAGCAGCCACGCCAGCGGGATCGCAGTGACCACGCCAACCAGGTAGGCGCCGAGCATCACCAGCGCTTGAAGCGAGACCCATCCGCCAAGGAACGCCCGATCCGGCACGAAGGCGCTGATCATGAGGACATAGACGGGCAGCCGCGCCGAGCAGCTCATGAACGGCGCGAGCAGGATCGTAACGAACCGCTCGCGCCGGTCGGCGATGGTCCGCGTGCCCATGATGGCCGGGACCGCGCAGGCGAAGGAGGACAGCAGCGGGATGAACGCACGGCCGCTGAGTCCCAGCCCGCGCATCACGCGGTCCATCATGTACGCCGCGCGCGCCAAGTAGCCGCAGTCCTCCAGGATCGCGATGAACGCGAAGAGGATCATGATTTGCGGCAGGAACGTGAGCACGCCGCCGACGCCGGCGATCACGCCGTCCACGACCAAGCTGCGCAGCACCCCTTCCGGCAGCAGCGGGCCGACCCAGTCCGCGAGGACGCCAAACCCGGCGTCGATCGCGTCCATCAGCGGTCCGGCCCAGGTGAAGATGGCCTGGAACACGGTGAACAGCACGGCGGCCAGGATGACTCCGCCCGTGAGCTTGTGCGTGAGGATGCGGTCGATTCGATCGGACTTCGTCGATCGCGGCCGGTCGGCTTGACGCAGCACGCCGTCGAGCGTTCGCCCGACCCAGGCATAGCGCGCATGAACCTCGACGCGCTGGCCCTCGACCCCGGCCGCTTTCAGCTTTTCGCGGAGCGATTGGAGCGCAGCGACGTTTCCCCCGAACTCGACGAAGCGCTGCTCGGCCTGTCCGCTTTCGTCGAGCAGCACGCGGATCGCCTCGCTGCGACGCATCTCGCACGGCAGGAGCGCCGCAGCGTTGCGAATCGCGGCGTGAAGCTCCTCAGGAAAGCCGACGGGCGGCGCGGGTTCCACGCTTCCCTGCGCGCGCGCCAGGGCCCGATCCAGCGCCGCAGCCAGCGGCCGCGTGGTCTCGACACGCGTCGCGACCACGGGCACGACTTCGACGCCGAGGCGGCGGGCAAGCCGATCGCAGTCGATCTCGATGCCGCGCGCCTGCGCGACGTCGAACATGTTCAGTGCGAGCAGCAGAGGGATGCCGAGCTCGCGAAGCTGGCTGAAAAGGTACAGGTTCCGCGGCAGATTCGACGCGTCCACGACGGCGAGGATCAGATCGGGACGTTCGAGATCGGCCAACCGTCCTGCGAGCGCGTCATTGACCAGCATCTCGTCCGGCGAGAGCGCCGCGAGGCTGTACGTGCCGGGGAGGTCGATCAACTCGATCCGCCTCGCCGCGCCCGCCAGCGGGCCGCGCGCCAGTTCCACCGTAATGCCGGGGTAGTTGGCGACGTGCCGCTTGAAGCCGGTCAGGGCGTTGAAGAGCGAGGTCTTTCCAGTATTGGGATTGCCGACCAGCGCAACGATCGGCCTGCGCTGCGAGTGGTCGTCGGTAAGGCCGGATTCGGGACGGCTGGAGCGTGACGGGGATTCGAGCATGTCGTGAAGCTCTATCCCGCAGATGCTGGCTGGGTCAAGGCCGACGGGCGTGGGAGCCATCGCGCGCGAGGCCTCGATCGCCCGGCCGCCGCGGAGGTCTACGCCACGTCGATCAGCTCGGCTTCCTCACGACGCAACGAAAGCCGCGAGTCGCCGCAGCGTATCTGGAGCGGGTCGCCGAGCGGCGCGGCGCCCATGACCTCGACCTGAGCGCCCTCGATCAATCCGAGTTCCATGAGTCGGTATGTCAGCGGGCTTCCGTTGCGGACGGTGATGACTTTGCACGGCCGAAACCGCGGGGCAAACGCCAGGCGCATCGAACGCACTCCGTAGAGCGGGCGTGAATCAAGCTTGGCAATCGCCTGCTTGATTCATCAATCAATTGAAGTGTAACACGAGCAGAAGATTTGTCAAACTGTCCGTAAGCGGTTTCGTTAATACCGTACGTTCCGGGCTGCGGCTGTCGAGGCGGCGGACCGAGTTCTCGGACGTTCTGAGAATCCGAGCGCTTTCGGATTCAGGGTCGGACGCATACGCTCCGCGCGCTCCGCGCGGCCACCGGCGCGGGCGGACGCTCCCGTGGAGGTGCTGCGTGGAAGGTTTGCTGACGACCGAGAATCTCCTGGCCCTGCTGACGCTCAGTGTGCTCGAGATCGTGCTGGGCATCGACAACATCGTGTTCATCTCGATCTTGGCGGGGAAGCTCCCGCAGCACCAGCAGAAGGCCGCGCGGCAACTCGGGCTGACCGCCGCGATGCTCACACGCATCCTGCTGCTGCTCGGCATCGGTTGGGTCATGCGCCTGACGGAGCCGCTGTTCACGCTGCTTTCGCGCGAGTTTGCCGGCAAGGACTTGATCCTGCTTGCCGGCGGACTGTTCCTGGTGGCGAAGGCGACGTACGAAATTCACCAGAAGCTCGAAGGCCCGGCGCCGGCGGGCGCGCCGCGCGCGGTCGCCTCGTTCGGCGCCGCGATCGCTCAAATCATGCTGCTCGACATCGTATTCTCGCTGGACTCGGTGATTACGGCGGTGGGGATGGCGCGGCGAATCGAGATCATGATCGCGGCGGTGGTCCTGTCGGTGCTGGTCATGCTGGCGTTCGCGGGGATCATCAGCGCGTTCATCGAGCGGCACCCGACGCTGAAGATGCTGGCGCTGGCGTTCCTGCTGCTGATCGGCGTGATGCTGGTGGCCGAGGGGCTGGGGACGCACGTCAACAAGGGGTACATCTACTTCGCGATGGGGTTCTCGCTGTTCGTGGAGCTGATCAACCTGCGGGTGCGCAAGGCGCACGAGCCGGTGCATCTGCACGGTGCGCCGGCGGAGTAGGCAGCGCAGCGCGGATTTCGCGCGGAGCCACGTGAATCGTACGCGCGGGCGCGTCCCGTAGTCCGCCTGCGCGCGGCCCCTGGTCGCGACGATATGAGGCCGCGCGCTGGCGGCGGCATGCTGTCCGCGGACGCCTACCCCGATGACGGGCAGCACAACCCGTACTCGGTGAGCAGCGCGCTCAGGTCGGCGAGGTCGACGTCAAGGTCGCCGTCGATGTCGCCGCCGCTGCCGTGCTGGTCGCCGGATCGGCCGAAATTCGAGAGCAGCGTGCTGAGGTCGGCCATGTTGACCGCGCCGTTGCCGTCGAGATCGGCGGCACAGTCGCCCGCCTCGCAATCGTCGGGCCAGCCGTTGCCGTTGTCGTCCAGCGAAGTGCCGTCACGTATGTCCAGCGAATCGCAGCGGCTGTTGGCGTTGCAGTCGTGGCCGGCGAGGTCGAACACGTAGGCGGACCCGGACTCGTTGCCGAAATCGTCGTCGCCGTAGGCGCCCACGACGGCCGTGGGGCCGTACAGGGAAACGGCAGAACCGAAGCGGTCATCCTCAGCGTGGTCGGACGCATAAAGCTTGGCCAGCTGGGTCCAAATACCATGCTCGCCGCGCAGAAGTATTACTC
>JABRWC010000091.1:0-18914 GCA_039961675.1 Phycisphaerae bacterium | reverse complement strand
GGAACACGAAGCGCGAGGTAACCTCGACCGCGCCGTCGTCGCGCGGCGCGAAGTCGATGGTCTGGGTGAAATCGTGCAGCACCTCGCTCGTATCGGCGCGCGTCACGATTTCGGCCAGCGCGATGCGAACGATGCCGTTCTCACCGGCGGGAAAACCCCGCGCGCGGAGCGTCGCGAAGATATGGCTCCCGCCCTGGCCGCCGGTGAACAGCGGCATGACGCCGCCGTCGCTCACGCGCGCGTAGGCCCCGCTCTCGAAGTCCGTGAAGCCCAGCTCGGCGCTGGCCGGCTCGGACGGCACGTTGGGATCACCGCCGTCGGTTGGCTGCGGACAGCCCGCCTGCGAAGCAAGGGCCAATCCGCTCACCAGGTACACGAGTGCGCCGGCAGGGTTTCTCGTGGTTCGTCGACACTTCATTCAACGCCCCCGCTTACGCCGATTCCTCGCTGCCGCCACCGCCTCGCCTCAGCCGCGGTCGACCCGCCGGGCGGCACGTGTCCGCACCCCCGCGACGTTACTCCAGCGCACTGCCGATCGTGGCGCGGCCGTAGTACGCGACCACTCCGTCCGTGCGCGGCTCACCCGCGATGTTTCCGCCGACGGCCCACACGCCGCCGTCAGGGTCAACCCACGCCGCGTGATAGTCCACCAGCGAGTCGAGATCCAGACCGGTTTCCTGGGCCTGCCATGCGCCGTCCGCGCGGAACGCGACGGCCCCCTCAAGCCCCACCGCGACCGCGTTGCCGGTGGACGGGACAAAGACGCCGTTCATTTGAAGCAACCCGGACGGAGTCACGTTCGCGAACGCCGCGGCCGAGCGCTCGACCAGCACGCCGCTCTGCGCCCCGCCGCTGGCGACCACAAGGGACTCATTTCCGTGGACCGTGAACAGCGTCCGCGTGGTCGTCGAATCGAGGCGCCGCCAGGCCGTGCCGTCGAATTCCAGAATCAGCCCGCGCGCGCCGCAGACGTAGATCGCGTTCTCGGACTGGCCCCAGACCTTGAACGCGACCGGGAAACCGGCCGGCTCGATCGACGACAGGTCTTCGACCCGCCAATTCGAGCCGTCGAAGCGCCAGATCACGCCGGACGTGTCCGGCTCGTCCACGCTGCCGCCGACGGCGAAGACGTTGCCGGAATTCTCGCCCCACACGCCGAAGATGGTCTGATTCCCGGGCGTGGCGAAGCGTTCGAACGATTTTGAGGCAAGATCGAAGCGGAGGATCAGGCCGCCTTCGCCGCCCATGTAGAACGCGCCGTCGATGGCGCGGTCGCTGATCCACCACAGGTCATCGCTGGCGCCCGTGTTCAGGCGCCGCCAGCTCTGCCCGTCGTAGTTCAGCACCAGCGGTCCGCCGCCGTCGCCGGGATCGGCGCCGACGGCGATGACATTGTCCGCCGCGGTTCCAGAGATCGAGAGCAACCCCGCGGGCAGGTTGCGAAGCGGCAACTGCCAGGTGGGCGTGGCGGGCGTGCCGGTCGGGCAGCCGGCGATCAGTGCGGCGATCGCCGCGGCTGGCGCCGCACGGAACGCGAGCCGCAGCATGCGACGGCGGGAGTTGAATCGCGCGGTACACATTCCGATCTCCTGAACGGGCCTGGCCAGCGCGCGACCGCTGGGGAACGCACTTTCGGCCGGGCGCGACGTGGCCACTGTATCCGAACCGATGTCCAAGGATGGTTGACGACGATCGACCCGACGGGCGACGGCAGGATTATACGGATGGGGCATCGGTCCTCAAGTCATGCGCGGCGCGAGCGCCCCGCCTGAAACGCACCAGACCCACGCCCGGCCGACATCCGTAAGCACGACCGGCGCGCGACCAAACGACAAGCGGAACCGCAAGTCCAGAATGCTCGGCGCGTGCCGCGAGGCGCCCGAGAGTTCCCAGTACCGGCGCTGCGCGCCGCGCAAGTTCCATTGACCGCCGCGCTCGCGGGGCCGTATACTGATGCCGTTCGGGCACGGTAAAACGTGCGTTGATTCACGTCAGAGCGTCCGCAAGGCCCGGAAAAAGGATCGAGACTTCGGGCGCGGTTCGCAATGTGTCTGTTTCGAAGCCGGGGGTAACGTCAGCGCGTTTCCGCGCGCAACACGCCGGCGGCGAACCGCCGCCCGGCAGAATCGCACACATCGGCAGGAGCACATCAATGGCACGGTCAGGTCGAATGACGGAGTTTCTCCGTTTGGGCGGGATTCTGGCGGCTGTTGCAGCAACGGCTCTGGTCGCCGGCTGCCCGCAAAACCTCGATGGCACCGACGGCACGGACGGCACGGACGGCGGCAGCGCCGACGGGGGCGATGTCCCCGGAACCGCCAAGCCGATCATCACCACGATCGTCGGCAACGGCGTCGCGGGCGACAACGGCGACGGCCTCTCCGGCCTCGAGACCGCGCTATACCTCGTGCAGGACGTGACCGTCGGCCCGGACGGCAACCTGTACTTCCCCGACTGGAACAATCACAAGATCCGCCGGCTGATCAACGGCGCCGTGGAGACGATCGCCGGCACCGGCGAGCTCGGCGCCGGCAACGACGGGTACGGGCCGGACGTGCAGTTCAACCACCCGACCAACGTCGAGTTCGACGGCGACGGCAACTTGCTCATCGCCGCCTGGCATAACAGCCTCATCAAGCGCATGGACATGACCACGTTCCAGGCCGTGACGATCTGCGGCACGGGCGCGCGCTCCTTCAACGGCGACGGAATGGACGGCAAGACCACGTTCGTCGACCTGCCGAGTTCCGTTGCGTGGGACCCGGGCACGGGCAACGTGCTTTTCTCTGACCAGGCCAATTTCCGCGTGCGAGTGGTCGAGCCGAATGGCTCCGTACACACAATCGCCGGCGATGGAACACCCGCTTACGGTGGAGACGGCGGGCCGGCCGCGCTGGCAAAGCTGAATTCACCCAAGGGCCAGTCCGCGCCGCCGGCCGGCCGGATCACGCTTAACGCGCAGGGCGAGATCATCATCGCCGACACGGGCAATCATGTCATTCGCAAGATCGACGGCGCCGGGATGATCTCGCTCGTCGCCGGCACGCCGGGAGTCGCCGGCTACAGCGGCGACGGCGGACCCGCGACGAGCGCGACGCTCAACACGCCCAGCGACGTTGCGGTCGGGCCGGACGGCAGCATCTACGTCGCGGACACCATGAACAACGTCGTCCGCAAGATCAGCCCCGACGGAACGATCACGACCGTCGCCGGCACGGGCGAAGCCGGATTCGCCGGCGACGGCGGCCCCGCGGATGCCGCGCAATTGGACCGCCCGTATGGACTCACCGTGGCGCCGGATGGAACCGTTTACGTCGCCGACACGCACAATCACCGCATCCGACGTATCACTGCCGAGTTGCCGGCCGACTTTGATCCCAGCGCCGGCGGGCTGGGCGAGGTGGAGATTATCCCGTGCACCGGCGTGGCAGGCTCGATCTGCACCTACCTCGGCACGGGTCAGAAAGGCCTGAACGGCGACGGGCTCGATCGGCTGGAGACGATCCTCTACTGGCCGCTCGACATGGAGTTCGCGCCGAACGGCCGCGTGATCGTGCTCGACTGGAACAACCACCTGGTGCGCGAGGTGCTCGCGGACCAGACCGTGCGGACGATCATGGGCACGGACTTCGTGGGCGATGGCCCTCGCGACCTGAGCGACCTCACCGCCGAGGGCGCCGACCCGCTCACCGTGGACCTCAACCACCCGACGGACATCCAGATTCTCCCGAACAACGACATCCTGATCGTCGCCTGGCACAACCACAAGCTGCGCGTGATCGACGCCAACAACGGCCGCGTGCGCGTCCTTGCCGGCGCACAGGCCGCGTTCGAGGGCGATGGCGGTCCGGCGAGCAAAGCGCGCGTGAACCAGCCGCGCAGCGGCGTGCTCACGCCCGAAGGCGACCTGTTCGTCGTGGACCAGCGCAACCAGCGCATCCGCGTCTTCTACGACTTCGCGAACCAGCGCGAGAACTCGATCGTCGATTCCGTCGTCGGCGGAGACGCCGATCCGGCGACTGCGGGCATTCAGCCCGGCTTCACGGGCGACGGGCTGTCCGGCGCGGACACGCGACTGGCGTTCCAGACCGGCGGCAATCCGGAGCCGAGCGGCGGGATCGCGTACGATCCGTCGACCGGGTTCCTGTACGTCGCCGACAGCCAGAACCAGATCATCCGTCGCGTGGAGTTCCAGAGCGAAGACTTCAAGACCAACGTGGTCACGATCGTCGCGGG
The DNA here is from genome assembly GCA_039961675.1 of Phycisphaerae bacterium. GTDB lineage: Bacteria > Planctomycetota > Phycisphaerae > UBA1845 > Fen-1342 > JABRWC01. Next base: position 14,678 of record JABRWC010000091.1, on the reverse strand, counting down.
CGTGCAGGGACAGAAGGGCTTCGCCGGCAACGGTGGACCGGCCGCCGCGGCGCTGCTCAACAACCCGCAAGACCTCGAGATCGGCCCGGATGGCAACCTCTACTTCGCCGACACGAACAACAACGCCGTGCGCCGCGTGAACCTCGCGACCGGCATCATCGACGTTGTCGCCGGCACGGGAGTGGAGGGCTACAGCGGCGACGGCGGCCCGGCGACCGAGGCACAGCTCAACCGCCCGTTCGGAATCGCGTTCGACGCGAACGGCGATCTGTTCATCTCGGACACGTTCAACAGCCGGGTCCGCAAGGTGGAAATGGAGTACTGATGAAGTCGACGAGTTTCCGCCGCTGGCGGCGCTGCGCTGCGGCGCCGCTGGCGGCGATCGCCGCGGCGATATTGACGGGTTGCCCGTCATCGGGAGACGGCTCGGCCGAGGCGTTCTTTCCGGAAAACTACCGCACGGCGTTCACGCTGGTTCGAGATTGCCGCAACAGCATCGAGCACGCGGCCACGGTGCGCGTGTGGGTGAACGCGATCGGCGCCCAGGCGTACCTGAACGATGCGAACCCGTTGCCCGTCGGAACGATCGTGGTCAAGGAGCAGTTCAGCGGTGCGGCCTGCGATGACGACGCCGATCTGTTCCTCTGGTCCGTGATGCGCAAGGAAGAAGCCGGCTTCGATTCCCAGGACGGCGACTGGAACTGGCAGGACGTGTCCGCGCCGGACCGACGCGTGGTCGTCAGCGGCAAGACGAGCTGCATCGGCTGCCACGGCCGCCAGGAGTGCGTCGAGCGCGACTACATGTGCACTGCGCCGTAACGTCAGACCTCCCGCGAACCTCGTAGCGTCGGACCTCCGAGTCCGACGATCGTGTCCCTGGCGAGCGCGTCCACGACCTGGGTCACGCTGAGGACCGACGCCGGCGGCCGAAGCACCTCCAGCACGGCCGGCGAACGCCCGCTGACGCGGAGACTCTTCACTTCGCTCGCGCTCCGCTCAGAATGACGAACGTGAATGACCCGCAGTCCAATCGCCCTTGCGACCGGACTGCGGCTTCGCCGCTCGGACGTCGACGAGCGCGCCGGGCACAATCGCTCGGCGCGCTCCCCACTGGGCGAATACCGCGTACCCGCGGTCAGTCCCCAGCCTCGCCCAGCACGATGATGCTGAACGCGGCATCGGTCAGAAATCCGTCTTCGGAATCGAACACGTAAACCTGGATCGTGAGCTTGCCCAGCGTGTTCTCGAAGTTGTACGTGCTGTCAAGCCAGTACCCCAGTGACGAGACGTGCGGCGTCAGGACGACGGACAGCGGGAAGTCGGCGCCTTCCGCTGGCGCTGGCATGTCCAGGTGCAGCTTGTAAAACCCGGACCGACTCGCTGCGTCGAAAGCACGCGCACAGGACCCCCGCTGCCGAATTCGGTCAGCGTCGTGCCGCCGTTCGGCGAGAAATAGCCCCAAACCACCAGGTCGCTCGGTCCGCGCGGACCGGGCGCGCCCTGCGGACCCGGCGCCCCGGCCGGACCCTGCGGTCCCTGCGGCCCGGCGACGGGCCGGAACTTGCCCGAGTCCACGAGTACGGACTCGGGCTGTGGACACCCGTCGGCGCTCACGAGCGCCAGCACTCCGACCGACAGCAACGCCAGCGACCCTGACTTGACCCGCCGCACCCTTCCGTTGCGATTCAGGTGGCCTGTCTCGCTCCCTGGATTGGTGTCGTCTCACGCCGCAGCGGTGCCGGGCCGACCCTGATGGCCTGGACACTCCGCTGCCGCACGCGAGTAGGAACGATGGAACCGCCGGTTATTTCGTCGCATTCGGGCTTCGCTTTGAGTTCGGCGCGCAGCAACGCCCGCCGCTCCGCATCCCGCCCCGTTCGGGGCCGCTCAGCGGAGCGACGGACTGTCGAGAAGGCATCCAACGCGGCGTTCGCGATGGACGAAGTGGGCGAGTCCAGAATCCGTCAGTCAAGCTTGCGGAGGCCCGGTGCGGCGACGGCTACCAGGAGTACTCGCGGCCGCTGAAGCTCGTCGCCGTGGCGCTCAGGTACGCAGAGTTCATCATGTTCTCAGCCAGCAGCGAGCTTTCGTCCTGCGACCCGCCCCAGTAGCCGCCCGAATCCTTCGCCGAGCACCCGCCGCTCGTGTCGGCGTCCCAGTAGCTTGCGCCGTAGTCGTACGCCGGGTACACGAAGCTGTCGAAGCTCGCGACCGGAGCGGGCGGAATCAAGTCTTCGTTGCAGCCGGTGAGCATCGCGGTCGCAATCCTGCACGCCGCCAAGCACTTGATGGACTTCGAAAACACGGTCGCCTCCTTCGCTTGGGTCGTATTGTTCGTTTGAGTCCCGGTGCCAACCCGAGCCGTACGAGCACTCAATTGCGGGCGGCTGGTGGCGCCTACGCGCGGATTCTTCCAGGGCGTCCCAGCGGACGGGCGACCGGGTGCATGGCTGGAAGCTCCCGGGGGCCGTGGGTCTCGCGGCGTTTCAAGGCCGATTGTCCCCAGTCGGCGGTTGCGGTTCGCCCGGCATGACGCGCATCGCGTCGAGCCGCCGTCACCGTCCCGCGCGTTATAATGGAGACCGAGGTGTGCTCATGGCGCGCCTTCACGGCAACGTGCTGCGACGCAGGTTCGTGCTCCGCGGCCGGGTGCAGGGGGTCGGGTTTCGGCCGTTCGTTTTCCGGCTAGCCCGGCGGCTGCGGTTGACGGGTTTCGTTGCAAACTCGTCCGACGGCGCCGTGATCGAAGTACAGGCGCCCGCGGCCGGGCTGAGCGAATTCCGCCGGCGCCTGCTCGCCGAGTTGCCGGCCCTGGCACAAATCGCTTCGCTGGAAGAGTTCCCCGCCGAGCCGATTCCGGAAGCGTGCTTTCGAATCGCGGAATCGCAGGTCGCGGGGACATCCGGCGACTCCCACGAAAACGATTTCCGTGCCGAGGCGGCGGACGTGACGCCCGACGCCGCCACCTGCGCTGACTGTCTGCGGGAGCTGTTCGATCCGGCTGATCGTCGCTACCGGTACGCGTTCATCAACTGCACGAACTGCGGCCCGCGTTACTCGATCGTCGCCCGGACGCCGTATGACCGCCCGAACACCAGCATGGCGTCGTTCGCCATGTGCGCTGCGTGCCGGCGCGAGTACGAGGACCCGGCCGACCGCCGGTTCCATGCGCAGCCGATCGCCTGCCCCGTGTGCGGGCCGCGGCTGCGCTTGCTGGACGCCGGCGGGCGGACACTGGAACGCGACCCGGTGGACGGCGCTGCGGAGCTGCTGCGGGCCGGCGCGATCGTCGCAATCAAGGGCATCGGCGGCTACCACATCGCGTGTCTGGCGACGGACGAGCAGGCCGTGCGGCGGCTGCGCGAGCGCAAGCTCCGCGAGGCCAAGCCGCTGGCACTGATGGTCAAAGACGTGGCCGCCGCACGGCGGCTGGCGGCGATCACCGGCGGCGACGAGCGGGCGTTGCGCTCGACCGCAGCGCCGATCGTGCTGTGCCGCAAGCGGGGGGACGCGGGCATCGCGCGCTCGGTCGCGCCGCGCTCGGCCGATTTCGGGCTGATGCTGCCGTACACGCCGCTGCACCACCTCCTGCTGGCGCGCGTTGACCAACCTCTCGTGATGACTTCGGCGAACCTGGCCGACGAACCGCTGCTGTTTCGCGACGCGGACGCGCTCCGGGAGCTGGCGGACGTTGTCGATGCGTTCGTGGCTCACGACCGCGAGATTCTGCGGCCGCTGGACGACTCGGTGGTGTTCACGTTTCGCGGCGAAACCGTGCCGATTCGCCGCGCGCGGGGATACGTGCCCGCGCCGATTGCGGTGGAATTTGGCGCGGCTTCCTGCGCGAGCCGGGATTCGCGACACGCACCAGCAATCCTCGCCGTCGGCGCGGAGCTGAAGAGCACGGTGTGCGTAACCCGCGATCGGCGCGCGATCGTGAGCGAGCATCTCGGCGACCTCGCCACGCCGTCGGTGTATCGCCGGATGTGCGAGGCGACGGCGCGGTTGCAGGAGTTGTTCCGCGCGTCTCCCACGCAGGTCGCGCACGATCTGCACCCGCAGATGCTCTCGACGCAGTTCGCGCGGCGCTGCGGGCTGCCGCAGACGGCGGTGCAGCATCACCACGCGCACATCGCCAGCGTCATGGCCGAGCACGGCGAGCCCGGCCCGGTGGTCGGCGTCGCGTGCGACGGCGTCGGCCTGGGCGATGACGGGGCCGTGTGGGGCGGCGAACTGTTGCGCTGCGAGCGCGGCGACTTTGTTCGCGTCGGTCGTCTTCAGTACTTCGCGCTGCCGGGCGGTGACGCCGCCGCGCGCCAGACCTGGCGCCCCGCGGCGGGGCTGCTGCGCAGCGCGCTGGGGCCGGGCTGGATCGCCGAGATCGAATCCCGCGCGCCGCGCCTCTGGCGCCGGCTGAACCGCGCCGCCGGTGGAATGATCCACGCTGTGGACCGACAGATCGCAGGCGGCCTGAACGCGCCGCTGAGTTCGAGCCTGGGGCGCGTCTTCGATGCCGTTGCGTTTCTGGTGGGTGTGTGTTTCCGCAACCGGTATGAGGCGGAGGCGGCGACCACCCTCGAAGCGCTTGCGAGTGAATTCCCGGCCAACGTGCCGCCGTTCGAACACGACCTGCGCGCGACGCCGGGCAACCCGCTGATCCTTTCGCTTTCTCCATGTATTTGTGGGCTGGTGAACGCCGTGGCGCGGGGCGAAGACCGGCGCCGGCTCGCGGCGCGCTTCCATGAAACCGTTGCGCGGCTGTTCGCCGACGGCGCGGCAGCGGTCGCCCGGCGGGAAGGCATCGCCACCGTGGCGCTCGGCGGCGGGTGCTTTGCCAATCGCATCCTGCTGAAACGTCTGTGCGAACGGCTCGAAGAGCGCGGGCTGCGCGTGATCCATCCGCGGCAGATGCCGCCCGGCGACGGCGGAGTGGCGCTCGGGCAGGCGTACGTCGCGGCGTGGCGCCTGCGGCAAGCGCGCGAGGGCGACCAGCAACCCGTCTTGCTGAGTGCCGTCTGGTCAGACCGCTTGGCTGCCTCCGGCGGGCGTCCAGGCGCAAAGGGGGGAAGTTCCATGTGCCTTGCGGTCCCGGGAGTGATCGTCGAAGTCCGCGGCGACGATGCCGTGGTGGACATGCAGGGAAACCGCGTGGCCGTCAGCCGTGCGCTCACGCCCGAGGCGGACGTGGGCGCGTGGGTGCTGGTCCACGCCGGCTTCACAATTGCGACCGTGACCGAGGCGGACGCGCGGGAAACGTGGGACTATCTGCGCGCGGCGATGGACCTGGTCGAGGACGCCGCGGGCGACCCGCCGCCGCCCGCTGAGCAGACCGCGCTGGAACACGCCGCGCGCCCGAAGCAATGGGACGGAGGGGCGCCATGACGCCGGCGGACACAACCCGCCTCGACGCCGCGCGGCGCGCGATCGCCGAGTTGGCGGCGCGGGTCGGCCGTCGTGTGCAGCTCATGGAGGTGTGCGGCACGCACACGGTGTCGATTTTCCGCAGCGGGCTGCGGTCGCTGCTTCCGGTGAACGTGCGGCTGGTCAGCGGGCCAGGCTGTCCCGTATGCGTGACGGCCCAGCGCCACATCGACGCGGCGATCGAGCTGGCGGGCGAAGCGAACGTCATCCTTGCCACGTACGGCGACATGCTGCGCGTTCCGGGGCGGCTCGGCAGCCTGGAGCAGCGACGGGCGGCCGGCGCGAGCGTGCAGGTCGTCAGCAGCGCGCGCGGCGCCTTGCAGCTCGCGCGGCAACGGCCCGACCGTACGGTCGTGTTTCTCGGCGTCGGGTTCGAGACCACCGCACCGGCGACGGCCGCCACCGTGCTCGAAGCGGAGCGCGACGGCATCGAAAACTTCGTCGTGCTCGTCAGCCACAAGCTTGTCGTGCCCGCCATGCGCGCTCTGCTCGAAGCAGGCGATGTGCCGCTGGACGGGTTCCTGTGCCCCGGCCACGTGAGCGTCATCATCGGGGCCCGCGCGTACTCATCGGTGGTAGCGGACTTCCAGCGGCCGTGCGTCGTGGCGGGCTTCGAGCCGCAGCAGATCATGACCGGCATCGAGCACCTCCTGCGGCAGATCGCCGGGGGGCGCGCGGCGCTGGAGAACGTCTACTCCGCGGTCGTGAGTGAGTCGGGCAATCCGGTGGCGCAGGAGTTGCTGCGGCGCGTGTTCATCGCGGCCGACACGCCGTGGCGAGAACTGGGCGTGATTCCGCGCAGCGGCCTGGAATTCGCGCCGGCGTACCGGCGGTTTGACGCGGCGCTGCGTTTCGGGCTGACGCCCGGCGCCGACCACGACCACCCCGATTGCCGCTGCGGCCTGGTCATTCAAGGCAAGCTCGACCCGCCCCAGTGCCCGCTGTTCGGCGGCGAGTGCACGCCGCTGCGGCCGGTCGGCCCGTGCATGGTCAGCAGCGAGGGCACGTGCGCGGCGTGGTACCGGTACGCGCGAGTTGTTGGAAACGAGCGCGAAGCCGCGCTTGGTCCACCTGGGCGCCGCGCAACCGCCGCGCCGGCGGCCACGCTCACGGAGGGGCGAACGTGAGCAGGGCCTGGCCGGTCGAGGTCGCCCAGCGCGTCGTCCTGGCCCACGGCGGCGGCGGCGAGCTGATGCAGCGGCTCATCCGGGAGCGCCTGCTCGGACCGCTGCACAACGAGCTGCTCGCGCCGCTCACCGACGGCGCCGTGGTGCCCTGGCTCGGCGGCGACGTGGTGCTCACGACCGACTCGTACGTGGTGACGCCGCTCGAATTCCCCGGCGGTGACATCGGCCGACTGGCGGTTTCCGGCACGGTGAACGACCTGGCCGTTATGGGGGCCGAACCCGTGGCGCTCAGCCTGGGACTGATCCTGGAGGAAGGCCTGCCGCTGGACGTGCTCGATCGAATCGTGGCGTCCGTCGCCGCCACGGCGCGCGAGGCGGGCGTCAATGTGGTCACCGGGGACACGAAGGTCCTCGAACGGCGGGCCGCGGAGACGATGTCCGAAAACGGCGTGCCGCCGGAAAACCCAGCCGGCGCGTCGGCGATCGACGGGCTGTTCATCAACACCGCGGGTATCGGCCGGCGACGCGCGGACGTCTCGCTGGGGATGGAGCGAATCGCGCCGGGCGACTGCGTGCTGGTCAACGGGCCGATCGCCGAACACGGGCTGGCGATTCTCGCGCATCGCAACGGGCTCGCGTTCGACACCCCGCTGCGCAGCGACGCGGCCCCGTTGAACGGCCTGGTCGCGCAGATGTTCGAGAGCGGCGCCGAGATCAAGTTCCTCCGCGACGCGACGCGCGGGGGCGTGGCCGGCGTGCTGGCCGACATCGCCGAAGGAGCGGGCCGCGGCGTCGAGATTCAGGAGGCGCAGGTGCCGCTGTCCGCGGCCGCGCGGCATGCGGCCGAGCTGTTCGGGTTCGATCCGCTGACGGTGGCGAACGAGGGCAAGGTGGTGTGCGTCGTGTCCGCCGCCGACTGTGAGCGCCTGCTGCGCTGCATGCGCGGTGCGCCGCACGGCCGGCATGCGGCGTGCATCGGCGTGGTCAAAGACGCCGTCCCCCCGCTGGTTGAACTGGTCACGCGCTACGGCGGACGGCGGATCGTTCAGCGGCCGTATGGCGAGGAGCTGCCGCGGATTTGCTGAGGCGCGGCGTCGCGATGAGACAAGCGAGGTTCGTTGCATGCACGAGCTCGCGATCGCCCAGGCGCTGGTTGAGATGGCGTCGGCCGAGGCCGCGCGAGCGGGCGCGGCGCGCGTGACGCGCGTCACGTGCCGCATCGGGGCGCTGTGCCAGGTCGAAGAGGCGATGCTCACGCTGGCGTTCGAATCCGCCCGGATCGGCACGCCGTGCGCCAATGCGCGGGTGCGGGTCGAGAAGTCGCCGCTGCGGGCGCGCTGCCGCACGTGCGAGCGCGACTTTGACGTGCTGAGCTGGGACTGGAACTGTCCGGCGTGCGGCGGCGACGGCCTTGTGCAGCCGGGCGGCGATGAGCTTGAGTTGGTCTCGATCGATGCGGAGGTCGGGGCATGAACATCCCGGTGGTGCGGAAGCTGCTGGAGAAGAACGCCGCCGCCGCACAGGAGAACCGCGCGTGGTTCGACCGGCGCTCGATCACGTGCGTCAATCTCCTGGGCGGGCCGGGCAGCGGCAAGACCACGCTGCTCGAACACGTGCTGCCGCGCCTCGCGGCTGACGCGCGGTGCGCCGTGCTGGAGGGCGACCTGGCAACCACGCGCGACGCGGAGCGCATCGCCGCGATTGGCGTGCCGGCCGTGCAACTCGTGACCGACGGCGGTTGCCACCTGACTGCCGAGCACGTGCAACGCGCGCTGCGGGAGCTCGACGCGCAGCCGGCGGACCTGGTGTTCATCGAGAACGTCGGGAACCTGGTGTGTCCGGCGAACTTCGAGCTGGGCGAGCACGCCCGCGTCGTGGCGCTGAGCGTCGCCGAAGGCGACGACAAGCCCGCCAAGTACGCCCTCATGTTCCGCCGCGCGCAGCTCGTCGTGCTGACTAAGCTCGACCTGCTGCCGCTGGTGCGCTTCGATGTGAAGCGAGTGCGCGACGACCTGAGGCGCATCCAGCCCGACATCGACGTACTGGAGACGAACCTGCGATTGCCGCAGAGCTTCGACGCGGTCACGCACTGGCTCCGCCGGATGCACGCGAACCGCGCGCCCGGCGCAAAGTCCGGCAGCGGTGCGCACTTGGGATGAGCGCCAGACTCCCCGGCATGGTCGAGTCGAGCCTGCACAGCGCGCCGGGCGCGAGCCGACTCGTGCGATGGTTCGACCCGCATGTCGGGAAGGCGCGGTGGGCGGCTCGCGTTACGCGGCGAGCGGCTGGTCCTGGCCGAGCACCGTGATGCTGGCGCGCGTGTCGCGGATGGCCGGCTCGTCGACGCCGGGCGCCCGCGTGGGGATTGTGACCGTGAAGCTCGACCCCTGCCCCTGGCGCGACTGCACGTAGATGCGGCCGCCGCACTGCTCGACCGCCTCGCGCACGATGCCCAATCCGATCCCGGTTCCGGAAATGCCGGCGGCGAGCGCGTTGTTGCCGCGCCGGAACGTGTCGAAGATCGAGCTGCGCGCCTGGGCGTCGGCCAGCTCGCGAAGCGTGCCGGGGTCAAGCCCCATCCCCGTATCGGTCACGGTGATTGCGACGTGGCCGCGCGGCCACGGCGGCTCGCCGTCGGGGCGCTCCGGCTCGGCGCCGGCAGCGCTCGTGGGCTCCGCGAGGCCGAGGGACGCAGTGGAGACGGTGACGCTGACGTGGCCGGGGCCGGTCGTATACTTGATCGCGTTGTCGACCAGGTTGCCGAGGCAGTCCGCCAGGTCCGTCGGGTCGATCAGGGCGGAAACGTCCGCGTTCTCCGGCAACTCGTGCTTGAGCTCGATGCCCTTGGCCGCCGCCAGCGGAAGGTACTGCCGGCAGATTTCGCGAACCGTCCGGGCCACGTCCGCGGACGCGCGGCGATGGCGCAGCGGATCGGCGTTCTGGACGCGCGCCAGCGTCAGCAGCTCCGTGACCTGCTGGATGCCGTCGCGGCAGCGCTCGCGAATCCGCGCGTACGTGTGGGGGACGGCCTCCTCGGGCACGATGCGCTCCTCGATCAGGCTGACCAGCGTGTCGATGCAAGCCAGCGGGCCCTTGAGCTGGTGCGCGGCGATCTGGAGCAGCCGCGCGCGGCGCTGCTGCAAGTCGAAGATGGCGGCCTCGGAGCGCGTAAGCGCCCGGTGCGCGCGGGCGAGCTCCTGCTCGCGGCGCATCAGCCTGCCGGTGATGTGCAGCGTGAAGTACAGCGTGGCGAAGACGCCGCAGGCCATCACAACCAGCATGGCGGCGATGTACTCGCCCCGCGCGTACAGGCCCGGGGAGGGGAATTGCGGCAGGAAGTCGCGGTGCGGCGCAATCCAGCCCACGTACTCGCCGAGCGCCAAACCGGAGTAGAGGACCATTGCCCAGAGCCCCTGCACGATGGCGTGCGAGGGGCGCAGCAGCAGCGCCCCGATGGACATGTGGAACAGGTAGAACAGCGCCATCGGGTTTTCGACGCCTCCCGTGTACCGCAGGATCACTGTGAGCAGCGTCAGATCGACCGCCACCTGCGCGTTCGAGAACATGACCGTCAGGCGAATGGTCCGGGAGTCATCGGCATCCGCGCGGCGGAACTGCCGCAGCAGGAAATCTTCGATGCCCATCCACACCAGGTTGACGATCGCCAGCAGCAGGATGGGGACGACCAGCGGCGTCGGGCGCACGGCGGAAGGAGTGACGAAGCGTTCCAGCCCCAGGAACGCCAGAGCGACCGCGACGAACGCCCAGCGAAGCCGAATGAACCAGTGGTCCTGGTGAAGCGAGACCAGCGCCGCGGACCGGGGCTGGTTCTGAATCTCCTCGGTTCTTACGAATGCGACCGCTGCGTTTGATCCCTGCGTCACGGGTGGACCTCCGACGGAAGCAAGAGACTGCGGACGGCGTCGCGCAGCCCTTGGGCCGTGAAGGGTTTCTCCAGAATGCGCTCGACCGGCAGGCGCCGGTCGCCCATCTGCCGCGCAAAATCGAACTCGAGCGAGCGGGCGACCGCGGAAAGAACGATCACGGGGACCGAGCGGAGCCGCGGGTTCTTTCGCATTTCGTACGCCAGGTCGAGCCCTTCGGACGGTGTCGCGAGCATGATGTCGAGCAACACCAGACTGGGCGGGTCGGCGCTCATCGCCTCCACGCCCGCCGGACCGGTGAGCGCGCCCTGCACCTCGTAGCCCTCCGGGCCGAGGATCAGCCGGACCGCTTCGTGCAGCAGCGGGTCATCGTCGATCACGAGTATTCTCTGGCGCGGGGCGCTCATGGCTGGGTCCCGGCTCCGGCCGCCGGCGTCGCCTCGCGATCGGCGGCGCGGGTGACGATGGGCAGGTTGTGGTTCATCGTTGAAAGCACGAGCAATCCGCCGGCGACGACGCCGGCCGACACCAGGATTTCGATCCACCGCGGCATGTAGCCGCTCGAAGTGGCCAGCATCCCCAGCAGGCATACGTTGAGCCGGTTCATGACGACGCCGACGATCACCATCAGCGCGCAGCCGAACAGCTTGAGACGGTCGTAGCGCACCTCCGGGCTGAGCAGCAGCGATCCGGGCAGCAGCACCCCGACGACCATCTCGAGTATGAACGCCCAGCTTTCGAGCGAATTGTCCAGCAGCCGTCCGAGCTCGCCGCGCGCGTTCAGGTCCATCAGGCGCAGTCCCACGTAGAGTGCCAGGATCAGCGGCAGCGCCCGCGCCAGGTCGCCGAGCAGGCGCGTGGGGTAGCGGTGGCCGAAGATCATTCCGGAAAGGATGGCCTCGAAGACCACCATCGCCACGCCGACCGCCAGCGACGACATGAGGAACAGCAGCGGCAGCAGCGGCGTGAACCACAGCGGATGCAGCCGGTGGCCCATCATGACAAACAGCGACCCCAGGGAGCTCTGGTGCACGGTCGACAGCACGATGCCCATGACAATGAACACGATCATGACGCGCTCCAGCGCGCGCAGGGCGCGCACCAGGCGCAGCCGCTCGAAGAGGACCGGCAGGAACTCGAGGAACAGCACCGTCGTGTACAGCATCACGCACCAGGCCACCTCGAACATCACCGAGTGCGGCTGCCACATGATCAGCGGGTGCCAGATCGCCCACGGCCGGCCCAGGTCCATCAACAGCCCGATGATCGCCAGCAGGTATCCGAGCAGCGCGGTCACGATCGCCGGCCGCACGAACGGCTCGTAACGCCGCAGCCCGAAGATGTGCACGGTGCCCGCCAGGACGAAACCGCCCGCAGCAAGCGCGATGCCGCACAGCATGTCGAAGCCGATCCACAGTCCCCACGGCATCGAGTCGGTCAGATTGGTGGCCGCCCCCAGTCCGCCGTAGAAGCGGTAGATCGCCAGCCCGAATGCGATCAGAACCAGCAGCGAGAGCGCCAGCCGTACGTTCGCGAATCGCGTGGACTGGGCGTTCATGCGCGCTCCTCCGCAGTCTCCGCCAGCGGTCCCTCCTGGCGCATCTGAAGCCGCCGCAAAGCGCCCAAGAATAGCGCCAGCCCGACGACCCAGCCGGGAACCGCGCCCAGAATTGGCTCGGCGTAGCTGTTCGGCGCCGTGGGCGACAGGCGCGGAAATCCGAGCTTCTCCAGTGGAATGCCCGACACGATCAGAAAGCTCGTGCCGCCGCCCTCGAACTCGCCGTATACGTGGTCCACGTAACGGCCTGGTTCCGCCTCGATGCGACGGCGCGCCTCGGCGATGAGCGGCTTGCGGGCACCGTCGACCAGTGCGCCGACCGGGCAGGCCTTCACACAGGCGCCGTTCAGGTCGCACTTTCGCACGCGAGGCATGCGGTCGCGCCATTCGTAGCGCGGCACCTCGTACGGGCAGGCCAGCATGCAGTACCGGCAGCCGATGCAGCGATCCTCGTAGTACAGGACCGGCCCACGATCGGTTTTCTGAAGCGCGCCGACCGGGCAAGCCGACACGCACGCGGGCACGTTGCAATGCATGCAATTCCGCTTGACGAAGGTCCAGTTCTGCCGGCCCGGCTCGACCTCGGACGCATCGAGGGCGTGTGCCTGGATGACCATCAGGTTCCGATCGGACAACTGCCGCGGCACATCGAACCGCACACCGTCGATCTCGCCCTCCTCCGGCGGAAGCCGGTTCACCTCGCGGCACCGACGTGCACACGCTCGGCACCCGATACAGCGCGTCGCGTCGTAGAGGATCGCGTAGGCGTTGGTGTAGCTCGGCGCCGCCGCCTGCCCGCGCGCCGCCTGAGGCAGCGCCGCCGCGGCCGCGCCGGCCGCGCACAGGAACTCCCGGCGGTTCAGCCCGCTCATGGCCGGTCCTCCCCCCGCCCGGACGGCGCGCCGGATTGCCCCGCTTCAGCCGGCTCGCCCTGGAGGCGGCGGGCGGCGCTGGCCACGCCGACGCCGGCCAGGAAGGCGGCCGTGCCGATCATCCCGACCGCCGCGTAGGTGTTGGCGTCGGCCTGCCGCGGCGTGTCCTTGGCCGTTGACGGATAGGTTCCCGGGAACGTGAGCTGCGCAGGCTGGATCGGCCGGAACAGCGACTCTTCAAACGGAAATCCCGGCTCGCAGCAGCCGACGCAGGGGTGTCCCGCCTCCACGCACCAGTTCACGCCGCCGTTCCACCGGCGGATCGGGCAGTCGGCGTGCGTGATGGGGCCTTTGCAGCCGAGCTTGATCAGGCAGCCGTGCTCGCCGAAGCGCTGCGCGAACTCGCCGCGCTCGAAGTGGCCGCGGTACGGGCAGTTGTCGTGCACCGGCCCCGGGAAGAACGCGATCGGTCGGCCGTGCGGGTCCAGCTTCACCGCCTCCAGTCCGCCGAGCAGCAGGGCGGAGATCGTGCCGATGATCCAGTCGGGGTGCGGCGGACAGCCGGGTACGCAGATGATGGGGTTCTGGATGTGCTCGCGGCGGAAAAGCTCCGCGACGCTGACGCACTCCGTCGGATTGGGCGTCGCGGCTGGGATGCCGCCGAAGGACGAGCAGGTCCCCACGGCGATGGTCGCAAGCGCGTTTCGGCCCAGGTCGCGGACGTGCTCGTAGCCGCTGACGGGCCGGGCGTCCTTTTCGCCGATCGCGCAGTAGTACCCGGCGCGCTCGACTGCCGTCGCGCCGTCCACGACGAGCACGTAGCCGCCGGAATGCTCCTGCACGACGCGGTCCAGCGTGCGCATCGCCGCGCCGCCGCTGGCCGCCATCAGCGTGGTGTGGAACGCCAGGGCGAGCCGCTTGCCGGGAAGCACGTCGCCTACCAGCGCGAACCGAACCGTGGGCGAACCGGCGTTCAGCAGCGAGACTGAGCAGCCCGTGCACGCGCCGGTAGCCATCCAGATCACCGGGATCTCGGCCACGCGCTCGGCGGGCGCCGTCTGCGTGGCCGCAGCCAGTTCAGGCAGCTTCCACAGCGAGCAGGTGAACACCGCGGCGGCGCCGATTCCGCTTTCCAGGAAGTCGCGTCGCGTCACTTGGATTTGCATGACACACTCTCCACGCCCGCGCCGGGGATTCCGTCCGCCGCGGCCGGCATGAGCGCATCGCGAACGTTCGGAATCACCGCCGGTGCAGGCGCTCCCAACGCGCACAACGCTGATCGAATCACCCCGGGCAACGCGCGCTCCACCGCCGGAGACAGCCCGATCCCGACCGAGATGTCCGCGACTTGGACGCCGATGACGATCACGCAGCGCGGCGCGGAATGCAGCAGCCGCAACTCCGCCAGCGCGTCCAGCAGGTGCAGGTCGTGCAGGCTCACGCCGGTGCGGATCGCAGGCCGAAGCTCCTCCGGCGACATTCGCGTGCTGGCGCCCGGCGGCATGCCGGCGTCGATCGCGTCCACGATTACGACCCGCGCGCGGCCTTCGAGCACGTCCGCGAGATCGATGCCGCCGCACCCGCCGTCGTACGCCTCCAAGTCGGGTCCCAGCCGCAGCCGCGTCGCAGCGCGGGCTGCGAAAACTCCCGCGCCGTCGTCCCGCCGGAGGACGTTCCCCACCCCGAGCAACAATCTGGGTCGGCGCGCGTTCATGTCCGTCTTCGTCACGTCACACGCAGGACTCCCCGCTCGTGACCCTTCGGGCTGACCATGTGGATCGCGCACGCCAGGCACGGGTCGAAGGAGCGCACGATG
>JABRWC010000090.1:0-27222 GCA_039961675.1 Phycisphaerae bacterium | reverse complement strand
GTGCTCCGCCGCTGCGGCCGCCTCGCCTTGCACTTCGAGCACGTCGGCGATGCGGCTGTACGCGACCGAGAGCTGGCGCACGGAGCGCCGGTCTCCGCCGGCGTGGAGGCCGGAACGCTCAAGCGCGTCCGCGGCCTGGCGATACGACGCGAGAGCCGCTTGCAGGTCGCCGAGATTCGCCTGGTTGGGATTGCCTTGCAGGTCGCCGACGCGAATCATCGCGCCGAGCAGGTCGTTCATCAGCTCCGCGTCGTCCGCGGCTTCGGCCAGCAGATCCTCGACGTACTCGCGCGCCGTCCGCACGATGAACTCCACCGTCTGCCGCGAGCCTTGCAGCGCCTGCACCTGGTCCGAGACGTCAAAGAGAAATGTGCGCGCCAGCTTGCGCACCTGCTCGAAGCGCTGCGTCGCACGGGCCTCCGCCTGCCGCGCCCGCGACATCTGCCACGTCGTCGCCGCCAGCCCCAGCACGAGCGCCACGGCGGCCGCGCCCGCCGCGAACACCAGCGCCCGGTGGCGCCGCGCGAACTTGCTGAGCTGGTAGAACGCGCTCGCCGGCCGGGCCGCGATCGGTTCGTCGCGCAGGAAGCGCCGGATGTCGGCCGCGAGCTCGGAAGCGCTTGGGTAGCGCCGGGATCGCTCTTTCTCCAGGGCCTTGAGCAGGATCGTCTCCACGTCGCCGCGGAGTGACCGGTCCACCGCCGCGGGACGGAGCGGCTCCGCGTCGCGGATCGTGCGCAGCGCCTCGAGGATCGGCTTGCCGCGGACTTCGTACGGCAGGCGGCCGGTCAGCAGCTCGTAGCCGACCAATCCAAGCGCGTACACGTCGGAACGTGTGTCCACCGCGTTCGGGTCGCCCCCGGTCTGTTCCGGGCTCATGTACGGCAGGGTGCCGAGAAGTTGCCCCGCACTCGTGTGCAGCGTCAGCGCCTGCACGTCGGTGCCGAGCGTCCGCGCCAGGCCGAAATCGAGGATCTTCGGCTGCACCGCGGCCCCCTCCAACCCGCTCCGCCGCACCAAGCCCGAACTGGCGCGGTGATCGGCCGCGGCGAAGTCCGGTCCGGCTTGCGCGTCCGTGGCCAGCGAGCTGTCCGTGACGAGGATGTTGGCCGGCTTCAGGTCGCGGTGAACGATGCCCTTCTGATGCGCGTGCTGTACGGCCTCGCAGATGAGCACCAGCAGCCCGAGGCGCTCGCGTACGTTCAGCCCGGCACGCGCCGCGTACGCCAGCAGCAGCTCGCCGCGCACGTACTCCATGGCGAAGTACGGTTGCGGGCCGGCCGCCGTGTGGGCCGTGCCGGCCTCGAAAATCTGGGCGATTCCCGGATGCTGAAGTTGGCCGAGCACGTGCGCCTCGTATTCGAACCGGCGCTGAAACTCGGGCGTCAGGAATCCGGGACGGACGACCTTGAGCGCCACGTCGCGGCGGGGGTTTTCCTGCTGCGCCAGGTACACGACGCCCATGCCGCCCTCGCCGAGCTTCCGGACCAGCGTGTAGCCGCCGATGCGCTCTGCGGCCGACGGTCCAGACGCCGCACCGCGTGCGTCGGCGGACGAGCGCGTTTGTGCGATCGTGTTCTGCACATCAGGAAATTGCGACCGTGGCAGCGGCTCGTTGTCGGGCGGCGCGGCGCCGCGCAGGGCGTCGCGGAGCCGCGCGAGCTGCGCCGCGGACAAGTCCGAGACGTCTGCGTCTTCGTGCGGCATGCGCCGCGTCCTTTGTCGTCCGACGTCATCCGTGGCGAATGTGCAGTTCGCGCGGCGTGAGGCCCGCGGACCACGAATTCGGCACCGCCCAGAACCGCAGCTCGTCCGACGCCGGATCGAGCGTCGCAACCGAGGGGACCGCGGCGCGCTTGAGGGCGCCGGGATTGATGAAGCGCGTGCCGCCGACCCGCAAGTCGGTCGCCTCGTGCGTGTGCCCGAAGAGAACGTAGTCCATGCCGCGCAGGCGCGCCGCAAGCCGATCCGCGCGCTGCTGGCGAATCCACCCGGCGAGCTGCTCGAAGCCCGGCTCGTGCCCGTGGTATACGGCGAAGCGGCGGCCGTCCAGCTCAAGTCGAACGGGCGACTCTTCGGGCGGCTTCAACCCGAGCGCCCGCGCCGCCGCGACTAGCCCCGGTTCGGGATGGTCCGTGTTGCCCCACACAAACCACGCGCCGGTCCCGGCCAGCAGCTCCAGGATTGGTTCGCCGCCCACATCGCCGCAGTGAACAAACGCGCCGGCGCTGAGCGTCCGCAGGATGCTGATCGCCGAGGCGGTGCGCCCCACGTGACCGTGCGTGTCGGAGAGGATTCCGAGAAGCATCGCGGGCTACCCGATCGGGCGCAGGTGAACTCGAACCACGCGAGAGTCTACGTGGGCGTTCCCGAACATTCGAGGGGATCATCCACGTCCAGCCGGTTTACTCAAGCGCGCAAGGAGACCATCGGCGTCCCGCCGGTCGCACACGGACTCGGTCGCCCGAGGGGCGGCCGGTGCTCCAAGCGACTCCACGCCAGCGACTGTGCTCGCGCGATTGAACCCCGCGCGACGCCCGTCGCGCCGGCTGTACCCCACGCGCCGAGAAAGCTATCATTCCGGCATGTTCCGAACGACCAGCGCGGTGCTGCTCGGTGCACTTGCGGCATCCATGTGCGGCTGCGAGGCGCCCGCGCCGGCGATGTCGCCTACACTGGCGGCGTTGAGAATATCAGACCGCGACGCGTTCTTCGACGCCACGCAGACGCTCCTGCGCGAGCTCGACCTGCCGCCGGCGCGAGTCGATCGCGAGACGGGTCTGCTCTCCACCGTGCCGACGACCAGCGGGCAGTGGTTCGAGTTCTGGCGCGCGGATTCGCGGGGCGGCTACCAGGTGCTCGAGAACAGCCTGCACACGATCCGCCGCACCGTCACTGTTTCGCTTGCGCGGCCGCAGGGCGGCGCGGCGGGCGATGAGTATCAACTTTCGGTGGAGGTGCAGAAGGAGCGCTACAGCGCTCCGGAGCGGCAGGTCACGACGGCATCGGGCGCGCTGGCGATCTACAACGAGCGGCTGCCGACGGAGGAAGGGTTGCGAGGCGCGGCCAGCCGCGGAGCGCACTGGGTGCCCCTGGGCCGCGACGTTCTGTTCGAAGAGCACTTGCTTGACCGGATCATCGAGCGTGCGGGGCAGGCGCCCACGACGCGGCCGGCCGCGGCGCGCAATTCACCCAACTAACGCCCGACTTGCGGACTGCGCCGGATGGGCGGCGCGTTCGGGTTGCGCTGAGAGCGCGAGAAGGTGCATTCGCCCGCGCGTCCGAGTCGCGTGTGCGCCGTGCCGTGGCCCGGCCGCTGGGGATCAGCCCCCGAGGGGCGCAAGGACTGGGCCCATGGCGCGAGCCACGGGCTACGTTCTGTCGCCGTCCTGCGCCCGAATTTCCCTGGCTCTGGCGTTGAATAAGGGCGGGAGCGCGCGCTTAATGACCTTCAAGATTGGTCCCCCAACCTGGGCAGAGACTGCTCTCCCATCCTCACGTCCCAATGGGCTTTCCTCCAGGCTTTCAAGACCGGTCAGAGACCGGTCCCCCACTGAGTCAGAGACCGGTCCCCCACCATCACACCCACACCCACAATGGCCCCCATGGCTGGAGCCATGGGCTACGCTCTTTCGCTGCTCCGCAGGTCGGCCGGTCGTGCCCCGCTCACGAACGGGCTGCCCGCGAGGATGAAGCGCAGCGGCAGGTCGTGCGCCGACGTTACGCCGATGCGTGTGGTGCGCTCGATCGGCAGCTCCTGCGGTGAGTCCGTCTCGTCCTTTGCCAGCCACAGCGCGTCGCCCGTCGTCAGGTCCCAGCCGTCCAGCGCGCGGGTGATGGCGAACGCTTCGCACAGCCGCGCCGGACCGCGCGCCAGGTCGCGGAGCCGCTCGCAGCCGCGGCGATTCTGCATCAGCGGCACGCCGTCCACCGGCTCGACGGCACGAATCAGGACCGCGCTCCCGACGCCCGCCGGCTCGGTGACGACGTTGAAGCACACGCGCGAGTGGATCGGGTACACGTAGGCATGGCCGGGCGGCCCGAACATGGACGCGTTCTTGTTCTTGCGACCCGCGAACGAGTGGCTTGCCGAATCCCCCGCGGCGAGGTACGCCTCCGCCTCGACGATGCGGCCGGCGCAGAGGCCGTCTTCGGCGCGGCGGACGAGCAGCACGCCGATGAGCTCTTGTGCGACGGCGAGCACGTCGCGGTCATAGAAGCTCCGCGGCAGGGGCCGCAGGTGGGGTCGAGCGGAGCGTTTCGAGTTCATTCGAATGTCTGCGGCCAGTTCCACGCCTTCACCGGACCAAGCTGGTCGCGGGCCGTCATGTCGAAGCGCAGGGGCGTGATCGCGACGTAGCGGTCCTTCACGGCCTCCAGGTCGCTGTCCGGGCAGATTTCGCGGTCCGGCAGCCGGCCGTCGAGCCAGTACACCGGCCGGCCACGCGGATCGACCTGCTCGTGATAGCTGTCGGCCATCGGCACAATGCTCTGCGGGCAGACGCGCACGCCGCGCGGCCAGCCGTCGTCGAGCGCCGGGATGTTCACGTTCAGCACCATGCCCGGGGCCGGAGCGCTCGCCGCGAAGCGCTGAAAGACCCGCCGGGCGATGACGCCGGCGCGCCCGAAATCCAGTTCCTTCGATAGCTCCAGCGAAAACGCCACGGACGGCACGCCGAAGAACGCCCCCTCCACCGCGCCGGCGACGGTCCCGCTGTAGAGCACGTTGATGCCGGTGTTGACGCCGGAGTTGATGCCGCTGAGCACGAAATCCGGCCGGCCGCCGAGCAGCTTGTGCATGGCGAGCTTTACGCAGTCCGCCGGGCGGCCGTCCACGCTCCAGCCCCAGAAGATCTTGTTCACGTGAACGCGGTCCACGGCCAGCGGTGTGAGCACGGAGATCGCATGTCCGACCGCGGATTGCGACGTCGAGGGCGCAACGACCTCCACTTCGCCCAGGTCGCAGACCGCCGAGTACAGCGCCTCGATCCCGGGCGCCAGGATGCCGTCGTCATTGGTGATCAGGATGCGCATGTGGAGATTCTACCGGCTCTCGATCCACGGACGGAGTGCGCGGCGGGCGCGAGATCACAGCCCGCAGGGGGGCGCTTCAGCCGCACGCAGACTCCGCCGCGCGGGCGGCGTCGAAGCGCGTGCCCGTGCCGTCCGGCGTCCAGACCCAGACTTGATTGCGGCCGGAAGTCTTGGCCTTGTAGAGCATCGCGTCGGCGGCGCCCAGCACGCGCTGCGTCGAAGACTCCGTTTCGCTCAGTATGGCGACGCCAAGGCTCGCCGTGGCGGCGATCGAGACGCCATTGCAGGTCACGCTGGACGCTTCGACTGCGGCCCGAATCCGCTCGGCGAGAACGGCGGTTTCGTGGCGTGCCGCGCCGGGGCAGGCGACACAGAACTCCTCACCGCCGAGGCGCCCGATCACGTCATACTTGCGAAGCCGGTCGCGCGCGACGTCGACCGTGGCGCGGAGGATGGCGTCTCCCGCCTGGTGGCCGTGCGTGTCGTTGATCGACTTGAAGCGGTCGAGGTCGAGCATCGCGCAGCCGAGCGGCCGACCCTCGCGCTCGGCGTGGGCGATCATCTCGTCCAGACGCTCCAGGAACGCGCGGCGATTGAGCGCGCCGGTGAGGTCGTCGGTCGTCGCGAGCACCTGGAGCTTGTGGTTGAGCGTGACGATCTCCGCGTTGACCTGTTGAATCTCGAGTTGCCGGTGGATGAGCTGCCATTGGAGCTGGTAGATGCGTTCGCCGGCGCGCAGGCGTGCCACCAGCTCCTGCTTGTCGTAGGGCTTCGTAAGATAGTCGTCGGCGCCCGCCTCGAAGCCGGCGATGACGGCCTCTTTGTCGGCTTGGGCGGTCAGCAGGATGAAGTACACGAACCCCAGCGCCTGGCAGTCGATCATCTCGCGAATCCGGCGGCACAGCCCAATGCCGTCGAGGTTCGGCATGATCCAGTCCGCGATGACAATGCCCCCGCCGGCGCACTTCACGGCCTCGAGCGCCTCCATGCCGTCGGCGCACGCAACGACGGGATACCCGGCGTTGACGAGTTGGCGCTGAAGCAGCGCCCGCGACGCCGAGTCATCTTCAGCCAGGATGATCGTGCGATTCGGATCCAAAGCCAGGTCTCCGCCGCCAGACCTCGCGGCGCAGCACCTATTCATCGACTGAAATCCGCCGGACCATTTCTTGCGACCGGCAGGTTCACCGGCGAGCGGCGTGATCGCGCCCGTCCTGCGCTTGGCCAGCGGTACGATATGTGACCTGGTTATTGGACGCGGATCGGCGACGGGCGAAGCCTCCGCTGTTGAAGCCAATGCGGTTCGCGACAGGAAACGCACGATGCCCGAAAGCGATGGGACCGGCTCCGCGCAACAAATGTGGCTGCTCCCGGCTGCGGGCCAGGCCGGGGAGGGGATGCTGGCCGACATCGCCGTTTGCCGCCGGACGTTCGCGACGTACTCGTACGCGGTGCCGGCCGAGTTGCAGGCCAACCTGACGATCGGCATGCGCGTGGAAGTGCCCTACGGCCGGACGGCCCGAATGACGCGCGGCTGGTGCGTGCGCGTCGGGCAGGGGGCGTGGGCCCACGTGCGAAAGGCGGTCACTTCGATCGCCGACCCCCGGCCGGTGCTGTCGGACAAGCTCGTCGAGCTGGCGCTCTGGATCAGCGGCTATTACGCCTGGCCGCCCGGGCTGGCGCTGGATGTCGCCGCCTCGCGGCCGCCGACGTCCAGGCGCAAAGCGGTGTGCTTCCTGGAACTGGCGCCGAACTTCGACCCTGCCGCGCTGACCAGGCGGCAGGCGGCGCTCGTAAACGCGTTGCGCGAGGCGCCGCTGCCGCGGCGCGCCGCGCTCCACAAGGCGGGCGTCGGCGTGGCAGTGCTCAAGGCGCTGCGCAGCCGGAACATCGTCATCGAGTCACGCCGCGTGACAGCCGAACCGCAGGTGGTTGCGACGAGCGAAGCGCCCGCGTCGCAGGCGAAGCCGTGCCCGGAGGACGGCTACAACCTGACCGCCGCTCAGCAGAACGCGCTCGAGCGCATCGCCGACGCGCTGGCTGCTCCGGACGTATTCCGCGTTTTCCTGCTGTTCGGCGTGCCCGGAAGCGGCAAGACCGAGGTCTACGTGCGCGCGATGCGGCGGGTCGTCGCGGCGGGCCGGCAGGCGATCCTGCTCGTGCCCGAGATTGCGCTGGCGACGCAAATCGTTCAGCGGCTGGCGCGCCGCTTTCCTCGTGCGGCAATCCTGCACAGCCGACTCAAGGACAGTGAGCGAGCGCGGGCGCACGAACGGATCGCCGCGGGCGAGGTCGATGTCGTGATTGGGACGCGCTCGGCGGTGTTCGCGCCGTGCCCGCGCCTGGGTCTGCTGATCGTAGACGAGGAGCAGGAGGGCAGCTTCAAGAGCCTGTCCGCGCCGTATTACCACGCGCGCGACGTGGCGATCAGGCGCGGCCAGCTCGAGCGCGTACCCGTGCTGCTTGGCTCCGCCACGCCGTCGCTGGAGACCTGGTTCAATTCGTCCCACCATCCGTCGTATGAGCGGATCGAGCTGCCGGAGCGCGTACCGGGATCGCAACTTCCGCGGACCGGTACGGTGGACATCTCGCGTCGCGAGCTGGGCCAGGTCGGCGTCGTGCTGGCGCCCGGTCTGCTTCGGGAGCTGCGTGCCGTGCTCGATGCCGGGCGACAGGCCATCCTGCTCCACAACCGCCGCGGCTACGCGACGCGCCTGCGGTGTGCGCGCTGCGGTCTGCCCGTATGCTGCCCGCGCTGCGGAGCGCAGCTTGTCGAGCACCGCGCGGCCGCAGAGGTCCGCTGCCATCGCTGTACGCACCGCGCCCCGACGCCCGCGCACTGCCCGGACGACTCCTGCTGCGGGCCGCTCGAACGCGGCGGCCACGCGATCCAACGCCTCGAGGAGGAGCTGCGCCGCGCCTTTCCATCCGCCCGGCTGCTGCGCCTGGATCGCGACAGCATGCGGCGCCGCGGCGACTACGAAGACGCGCTGCGCCGGTTCGAAGCGGGCGAGGCGGACGTCATGCTTGGGACGCAGATGATAGCCAAGGGGCTGGACTTCCCGCGCGTCGCGCTGGTCGGCGTGATCGACGTCGACGAAATGCTGGCGCTGCCCGACCTACGCTCTTCCGAGCGCACGTTCCAACTCCTCGTTCAGGTCGCGGGGCGGGGAGGGCGGGCGGCGGCGGATTCCGTGGCACTCATCCAGACGCGCCAGCCCGGGGCGCGCGTAATCCAAGCCGCGCTTCGGCTGGACTACCCCGGTTTCGCCGCGGCGGAGCTCGAATTGCGACGGAAGACGTTCAGTCCACCATACGCGCGACTGGTCCGGCTGATTCTCGCCGACTCCCGCCAGAGCCGGGCGGTGGCGGCAGCGAAAGCGGTCAGCGAGGGACTGCGTGGAATCGCCGGTCGCATCCACGCGGAAATCCGAGTTGAAGATGCCGAATTGTGCGTCGTGACGCGGGTTCGCGGACTGTACCGCGCGGCGGTTCTTGTGCGCATCCCGCGCTCCTTGACCGCCTCGCGGTTAATAGCGGAAGCCAGGCGGGAGCGCTTGCTGTCGCCACGCGTCGAACGCTTCAGCGTCGACGTCGATCCAGTCGACCTGCTGTAACCCGGCGGGGCGACAAATCCCCGGTGTCAATGCACGATCGCGGATTGAGCAAGCCGCCGGAATTCGCCCACTGTCGGCATGTGCGCCAAAACGAGTAAGGCCGAAATCGCGCACGCCACGAGCGTCAACGGTTCTTGCGTCAAAATGAACGCGACAGCGCCGAGTACACCGATGCTCTCGGCGAGCGCCGCTGCAATCAACCGGCCGCTCCCGTACGCATACGTCACCTGCCCCGGCGGGTCGTCGCCGCGGGCTGCGCGCGAGGCGAAGTCGCGAAGCTGGCTGGTGGTCCAAGCGCGGACGAGAAGAATTGAAATGAGCAGCAGCGCCGTGACGATCGCAAGCCCGGCAAGCCAGATTCGGGCAGCCGCGGCCGCGACGGAAGCCGATGGAGGAGCGATCGACAGCACGATCACGACCAGGCCGACCAGCCCGGCAGCCATCCCGATTACCGCGAATTGCATCGCTCGCAGCTTCTGAACGTCTCTTGCGGACCACTCGAGCGTCATTGCGCTGCCTCCTACCCGGCGAGCCTACGGGCCGCATACCCCTGACCCGCCGCGGGCCGAGCGGTACACTGGCCGCGATGGTCCGGCTCGGAATTCTCTACGACCCCCGCTTCAAGAAACATCTTACCGGGTCCGGACACCCCGAGCGTCCGGAGCGGCTCGACGCCGTCGCCGCCGCGCTGGAATGGAGCGGGTTGCTCGCCGCCTCCCATCGGATCGAGCCGGAGCCGATCGAGCGGGAAGTGGCCCAGCGGCGGCACTCGCCTGCCTATCTCGACCGGCTGGAACGGGCCTGCCGCAGCGGGGCACGCTACATCGACTCGCCGGACAGCACGATCTGTGCGGAGTCGTCCGAGATCGCGCGGCTGGCGGCAGGAGGCGTCGTCATGGCGGCGCGGCTGGTGGGCAGCGGCACGTTGCAACGTGCGTTCTGCGCCGTACGACCGCCGGGGCACCACGCGGAGGCCGACCGATCGATGGGATTCTGCCTGCTGAACAACGTGGCGCTCGCGGCGGACGTGCTTCAACGTGAATGCGGCATGAAGCGGATACTGATCCTGGACTGGGACGTGCACCATGGCAACGGAACGCAGCACCTGTTTGAAAGCGACCCTGGCGTGCTGTTCATCAGCCTGCACGGACATCCCGATTACCTGTACCCGGGCACGGGGTATGCGGACGAGGTGGGCGTCGGTCCGGGCAAGGGTTACACACTGAACGTTCCGTTTCGCCCTGGCGCCCGCGACCAGGATTACCGGGAGGCGTTCCGGGACAAGGTGCTGCCCGCGATCGAAGGGTACCAGCCGGAAGTGGTCATCATTTCGGCCGGGTTTGACGCGCACGCCGCCGACCCCATTGGCTGCGCGGCGCTAAGCGACGAGGGATTCATCCTGATGTTGCGAGAGCTGCTCGTGCGGGCGAATCGCTACGCCCAGGGCCGCGTGCTCAGCGTTCTGGAAGGCGGATACGATCTGGAAGCGTTGCGGCGGTGCGTCAGCGACCATGTGGGGCTGCTGGCGGAAGCGTGAGGGGGCTGCGGGCGCGCAAAAAAAGAGGCCCGTTCCCTCCGACCTGAGAACGGGCCAAGTTCGGATTGGCAAGAAGGGCGAGCCGAGCTACATCCTGCCAACCCCTCTCCACCCCGCGTGGAGAAGATTGCTCGTAATCATTAACCGGCGACCGTCGCGGGCTATTCCGAACTGCCAAGAAATTGCGAGAATGGGCGAAATCGGAGGGTGTCTTGTCGCAACCATCGAGATCGCTTCGAGTTGCCTTCGAATCTCACCCCAGCCGGTGGTACGAAAACGCCTTCGTTTATCCGGTCATTTCGCGTCGGAGCCGCGGCCTGAGCATCGGGATCAACCTCAACCCCGATCAGCGCTGCAACTTCGCCTGCATCTACTGCCAGGTGGATCGGACCCGGCCGCCGCGCACCTCGGCCGTCGACCTTCCGCGCGTGCGGGCTGAGCTGCGTTCGCTCCTCGCCCGGCCGGAGGCGATCTTCGAGCACGAATCGTTCGCCGGCGTGCCGCCCGAGTATCGCGGTCTGCGGAACATCGCGTTCTCCGGCGACGGTGAGCCGACGCGGGCGGCGGAGTTTCCCGAAGCCGTGCGGCTGGCCGTGAGCGTCCGCGACGGGTTGGGGCTGTCGAGCACGCCCATCATCGTGATAACGAACGCGACCGCGCTGCGTGAGCCGGCGGTCGCCGCTACGCTGTCGTTCCTCTACGGGCGCAAGGGGGAAATCTGGGCCAAGCTCGACGCCGGCACGGAGGCATATTTCCGGCGCGTGAACGCGGCGGGATGCACGCTTGAGCAGGTCCTGGAGAACATCTTGGCGGCGGGGCGCGAGCAGCCGCTGGTGATCCAATCGCTGTTCATGCTGATCAACGGCGCCGGCCCAAGCCCGGCGGAGATTGCGGCGTATGCGGCGCGGCTAAGCTGGCTGCTGAAGAACGGCTGTCGGATTTCGCGCGTGCAGGTGTACACCGTGGCGCGGCGCACTGCACAGCCGTACGTGACCGAGCTTCATCCGGACGAGCTGCTGGGCATTTCGCGGCAGGTGGAAGCGGTCGGCGTGCCGGTGGAGTTGTTCACGTAGGGCGGGGTGTTCGCGGCAGCGTGCCCCGGTCGGTTCGGTTCGTCGGTCACAGAGGGCCGCCGCCACTGCGCTCGTCGGACTCGTAGGTCCGACGCTACGGGTTGGCGGCGACCGGCTGCGTTTCGGGGGATTCGTTCGCGGCGCGGTCGGCGCTCATTCGCGCCGCGTCCTTGCGCTGCTTGCGGGTCGGGATCGTGTCCAGCTTGTCCTTGAGCTGCTCGAACGCGCGCGCGATCGGGCGGTTCAGCTTGTCGAACAACGCCTGAGCTTCCTGCTTGTCCTTGTCGGTCTGCGCCTTTGCGAGCCGCTCGCCCACCGCCTTGATCTCGTCGCCCTTGCGTGCAAGGTAGTCGTCGCGCTCCTCCTGTTTGACGCGCAGGATCGCGTATGCTTGCTGCTCCTGGTCGTGATTGAGGTCGTAGCGACGGATGAAGCTGACGACGTACATCTCCCACTCATCGCGCGGCGCCGCGCGGCTGGTCGGATCGCTGCCGGTTCGCTGCTTGGGCGCGCCGGCGCCCGGCGCGGCGCCGTCGACAGGCTGACCGTCGCCGTTCAGCACGCTCTCGCGCGCCTTCTGCATCTCCGCCCGCATCGCCACGCGCTCGTTGTGTTCGCGCTCACGGCGCGCGCGTGGGTCGGTGATCCAGTCCGTCTCAGGATTGAAACCGCCCTCCGACCAGTGGTACAGCTTGTTCTGGACGATCGACACCCCGGTCTTGAACGCCGCGTGCTCCGCGTCGAGCTTGACGAGCTGGTCCTCAGTGAGGAACTCGCGCATGCCGTCCGTGACTTCCTGAACGACGCCGTCGAACTTCTCCAGCATGGGCACGGCGCGGCGGGCCCAATCCTGGATGGCGTTCGGGTCCGGTGGTTCGCCGCTGAGCTGCGCGTCGATGAACTCGTTCAGCAGCGCTTTCAGATCGCGCTGGTTCTCTTGAAGGTATTTGGGGAGCGTTTCGCGCACGATCTGGCGGGTGGCGAGGAATTGCTCCTCATCCAGATCATAAAACTCGATCATGCTGTCCGCGACGCGGTCAAAGAACAACTCGACCTGCCGTTGCGTGGGCCAGATCCCTTCCTTCTCGTACCGGTCGCGCGGATCGACGCGCTTGTTCTCCACGCGATCGCCGGGTCCCGGCGGCTGTTGCGCCACCGACACCGCCACGACGTTCGCAACCAGAGCGGCGGCGAGCAGGCGGCGGATTGCAGTCATCGCTCTTCGGCTCCCTTGTGTGAGTAAATGCGGCGCCCCGCCGGACCCCACGCAGCGGGCGCCGTGGCGCCCCCGGGGGACGGTTCGCATGTCGGCCGCGGCCCGGCGACCGTTGGTGCGGCGTCATCCGGAACCGCGTGGTTGGGCTATGCCGCTCGCGCACGGACCTTCCGTCCGCGCCCGCGTACGTGGATTATAACAGCGGGCATCGTTTCCGGTTGCAATCGGGTGCAGCCGCAAGCAGAATAGATACGGCCCGGCTCCAGGCGACCCTGCGCGCGGCGCGGCGTATTCGGTCGCCCGTGGCGTGTCAGCGCGCCGGCTTTGCCATGAAAAACCGAATCCGAATCACCACGCTGGTGATCGATGACGATCCGGCCGTGTGCGCCCAAGTGCAGGCTTGGCTGAGCGCCGAGGCGTTCGAAGTCCAGGCATTCACGGATCCCATCGCCGCCGTGCGGCACGCCGCGGAGAACCCCTGCGAGCTTGCCCTGGTCGACCTGCGCATGCCCGACACGGACACCCCCCGACTCGTGCGGAAGCTGCTGGAACAATCGTCAGCCATGCGGGTGGTCGTGATGGTTGCCTTCCCGGACGCGGATAGCGTGCGGCGCGCGCTGGCGGCGGGAGCCCGGGACACCATTCGCAAACCGCTGAACCGCGTGGAGCTACTGGCCCTGCTAGAGCGCGAATTGGAGTTCCTGGGCGTCACCGGCCGGACCGAAAAGCACTTCAACCGCCGGCTCGGCGTCCGGCTGCGCGAGCTGCGCCGTGCGGCCAACCGCACGCAGCACGAGGTCGCGCGCTGCGCCGGGATCACTCCTGCGCAGCTCTCCCAGATCGAGCTGGGGAAAACGGCGACCACCACCTGGACGCTGGCGCGGATCTGTGGCGCAATGAAGCTGCCGCTGCACACCGTGTTCGACCGTTTGTAGCGCACCCGGAGAGTTTATGCGCGCGGGCGCCCAGATTGCCGTTTCCCTTGTTTCCGCCGATCCGCCGCTTGAACGGCAGGTGGAGCAAGCACGCCGCGCCGGCGCATCGCTCATCGAACTGCGCGTCGATCTCATCGGGGACCCCGGCGCCGTGACCGAGGTCTTGCGCTCGAATGGAGACGGCGGGTTCATTCTCACGATCCGCGCCGCCGTGGAAGGCGGCGCGTGGGACGGCGACGACGCGGAGCGCATCGCGCTGATCGAGTCCCTGGGGCTGCTCAACCCCGATTATGTGGACGTGGAGCTGGCGACCTGGAGACGGTCGGCGAACCTGCGCCAGAAGATCGGCCTGGTGTGCGACACAACACCCCCGTTGGGGCCGTGCGGCGGAAGGCTTCCAACCGAGACCCGCGGGGCGCCGCCAGGCCGGCCGCGGAATAAGCTGATTCTGTCGCGACACGACCTGGACGGCACGCCGACCGATCTCGACCGCGTCTACGACGAACTCGCGGATTCTCCCGCCGCTGTGCTCAAGTACGTGACGACCGCCCGCGACGCTGCCGACGCGCTGCGCGTGCTGGGCCTGCTCCACCGCCGCGGAACCGAGCGGCCCCTGATCGCCCTGGCGATGGGCGAGGCAGGGTTGGCGTCACGCGTGCTGGCCGCAAAGTTCGGCGGCTTCCTGACGTTCGCCGCGCTGGACCGGGGCGGCGAATCGGCGCCCGGACAGCCCACGCTGGACGAACTCGTCAACGTTTATCGGTTTGGTTCAATCGGGCGCAACACGCGCGTCTTCGGCGTCGTCGGCTGGCCGGTGCAGCACTCGCTCAGTCCGCACGTGCACAACGCGGCGCTCGCTGCCGCCAACATCAACGCGGTTTACGTTCCACTGCCGGTCGGTCCGAGCGCCGAAGAGTTTCGTCGGTTCATGGACTTCGTCAAAACGAACGACTGGCTCGACATCGGCGGCCTGAGCGTGACGATTCCGCACAAACAGCACGCTTTCAACTGGCTTAGGGATCGCGGGCTGCCGGTCCGCGACGAGGCGCGCAGGTGCGGAGCGGTGAACACGCT
The DNA here is from genome assembly GCA_039961675.1 of Phycisphaerae bacterium. GTDB lineage: Bacteria > Planctomycetota > Phycisphaerae > UBA1845 > Fen-1342 > JABRWC01. The sequence goes on along the minus strand of JABRWC010000090.1, from coordinate 12,736 downwards.
CGCGCGTGAGGCGGGGGGAACGTGGTCCGGCCACAATACGGATGGAGAGGGCGTGGTCGCGGCGCTCGCGACCACGCCGCGACTTGCCGGTGACGGACTACGCGGCCGCGCGATCGAGATCCTGGGGGCGGGCGGCGTTGCGCGGGCCGTGGCCGCAGCGCTGCTGCGGCGCGGCGCGGAGGTCACCGTCACGAACCGCTCGCCCGAACGCGCGGCGGCGCTGGCAGCGGAGTTGGGATGCTCGTTCCGGCCGTGGGAGCAGCGAGCGCTGGGAAACGTGGACGTTCTCATCAACTGCACCCCCGTGGGCATGTCGCCGCAGGCCGACGAGACGCCGGTCCCCCCCGAACGCCTCTCGCCCGGGATGGTCGCGCTCGACACGGTCTACACGCCGCGCAGGACGCGGTTTCTTCGCGATGCGGCGGCGCGTGGTTGTGCCACGGTATGCGGTGTCGAGATGTTCGTCGCGCAGGCCGCGGCTCAGCACGAGTTGTGGCATGGTCGAGCGGCGGACGTGTCCGTCATGCGACGAACGCTCGATGTGTGCCTCCCTCCGTGAGGTGTGGCCGGTTCAGGCGGCCGGGCGGAGCGATAACAGCGCCTGCCGTCAGGACGCGAATTCTGGTGACTGAGGGCGCGGCGGGTTTCAGCGCATCGGTGGTTTGGGGTTGGGACAGGTCCGGACGAGCTTGTCAAGTGAAAACGCCGCCTAAAGCGGTTTCGGGTTTGTGCATAACTCATTACGGCGTCAATAATTCCGCTTGAACCTGTATCCGACTTTGCGTAGCATGGGATTCCGCGAACGCTGGATGATGTTCCGCCCCTCGGGCGTGGTGCCGACGTTTTCATGCGAGAATGAACTGCCGCGGACCGTTCATCGGTGAGCACAAGCGATGAAAACCGTAACCAAGAAAGACCTCGTTGACCGGATTTCGGAGCAGTCGGCCTGCAAGCGGGTGCTCGTCAAGAAGATCATCCAGTCGTTCCTGGATGAGATTGTGGCCGAGCTTGGCCGGGGCAACCGCCTGGAGTTTCGGGACTTCGGCGTGTTCGAGATCCGCGAGCGGGCGGCCCGGGTCGCTCAGAACCCCAAGACGATGGAGAAGGTGCGCGTGCCGAGCAAGCGAACCGTGAAGTTCAAGGTCGGCCGCATCATGAAGGAGAAGCTCGGGGTCTCTCACCGCGTCGATCCGAACCCCGTGGTCGCTCCCGCCCCGAACGTCGCGACGACCGCGCAGACATCAAGCTTGTAGGCGGAGCGGTTCCACCCCATACAATCGTCCAAACAGGCCAATACTGGGATGCGTCGGCGGATTCGCCCGAAGCGCACAGGCACCTTGCCGTCGTACCTGTTCGCGCTGGTTCACTAGAGCATCCAGCGCTCAGCTCGCCGGCGCTCGCCGCATCTTGCGCAGCACGCTGTGCAATACGCCGCCGCTGCGGTAGTAGTCCACCTCGACGGGCGTATCGACCCGGCTCCGGACCTTGAACTCGATTCTCCTGCCGCTCTGCGGATCGGCGGCGACGACCCGCAACTCCTGCTGCGGGCGCAGGTCGTTTCCCAGGTCGGCGAAATCGAAGACTTCGCGGCCGGTCAGGCCCAGGCTTTCACGCGTCTGTCCGGGCATGAACACGCACGGCAGCACCCCCATCCCGACCAGGTTGCTGCGGTGAATCCGCTCGAAGCTGGCGGCGATGACGGCCTTGACGCCCAGCAGCATCGTCCCCTTGGCAGCCCAGTCGCGCGAGCTGCCCATGCCGTAGTCCTTGCCGGCGAGCACGATGGTCGAAATGCCGGCGGACTTGTAGGCCATTGCGGCTTCGTAGATGGGGACCACAGAGCCCGGGACGGGCGAGACGCCGGGGGCGCCCGGAATCACAGGCGAGACGCCCGTGCCACCCAGGTAGGTCGTCAATCCGCCCTCGGTGCCGGGGGCGAGCAGGTTCCGCAGGCGCACATTGGCGAATGTGCCGCGCGTCATGACGCGGTCGTTGCCGCGCCGCGAGCCGTAACTGTTGAAATCCGCCTTCGCGACCCCCAGTGACCGAAGGTACTGGCCCGCCGGCGAGCGCTCGTCGATGTCTCCCGCGGGGCTGATGTGGTCGGTCGTCACACTGTCGCCGACCATCACCAGGCAGCGCGCGCCGCGAATCGGGCGGATCGGCGTCGGCTCCGGCGTCAAGCCTTCGAAATACGGCGGGTGCTGGATGTACGTGCTCGATTCGCTCCAGGCGTACAGATCTCCGCCGCCGGTTTGGATTCGCTGCCACTCGGGGCCGCCGGCGAACACGTCGGCGTACTGCTTGCGGAACTGCTCCGGCGAGACGAAGCGGCTCACGGCGTCGTCGATCTCGCGCTGGCTGGGCCAGATGTCGCGGAGGAACACCGGCTTTCCGGCCGCGTCCTGTCCGAGCGGCTCGGTGCGGAGGTCGATGTCCGCCGTGCCGGCGAGGGCGTAGGCCACCACCAGCGGCGGTGACGCGAGGTAGTTGGCCTTCACGTGCGGGTTGATGCGGCCCTCGAAGTTGCGGTTCCCGCTGAGGACCGACACGGCGATGAGGTCCGACTGTACGACCGCGTTGCGGACGGCGTCGGGCAGCGGGCCGCTGTTGCCGATGCAGGTCGTGCAACCGTAGCCGACGGTGTGGAATCCGAGCTGTTCAAGGTCGCGCGCCAGCCCCGACTGGTGGAGATATTCCGTCACGACGCGCGATCCGGGAGCCAGGCTGGTCTTGACCCACGGTTTGACCTTCAGCCCCTTTTCGACGGCCTTCCTGGCGAGCAGCCCGGCCGCGAGCATGACGCTGGGGTTGCTGGTGTTCGTGCAGCTCGTGATGGCCGCGATGACGACGGCGCCGTGCCGCAGCTCGAAGGAATCGCCGTTGTTGCGAACCACGGCCGATCGCGACAGGTCCTTGTCGGCCAGCTCGAAGCCGCGCTTCTTGATCGGCGCGGTGAGCGCCTCGCGAAACCCGGACTTCATGCCGGAGAGAGGGACGCGGTCCTGGGGGCGCTTGGGACCGGCCAGGCTGGGCTCGACGCTGGCGAGGTCCAGCTCCAGCGTGGCGGAGTAAGCCGGGTCGCGCGCCTCCGCGGAGCGCCACAGCCGGTTTTCCTTGCAGTACCGCTCGACCAAGTCGACTTCATCGGCCGTCCGTCCGGTCAGCCGCAGATATTGGAGCGTCTGCTCGTCAACCGGGAAGAAACCCATGGTGGCGCCGTACTCCGGCGCCATGTTCGCCAGCGTGGCCCGGTCCGCTACGCTCATGGAGGACAGTCCTTCGCCGTAGAACTCCACGAACTTTTCGACCACGCCGTGCTGGCGGAGGAGCTCCGTGACGCGCAGCACGAGGTCGGTCGCCGTCGCGCCTTCCGGCAGCGCGCCGTTGAGGCGGAAGCCTACGACTTCCGGCATGAGCATGTACATTGGCTGGCCCAGCATGGCGGCTTCGGCCTCGATGCCGCCGACGCCCCAGCCGAGCACGCCGAGGCCGTTGATCATCGTGGTGTGGCTGTCGGTGCCGACGAGCGTGTCGGGCAGGGCGACGGAGCGGCCGTCGATCTCGCGGCGCAAGACGACCTTCGCAAGGTATTCGAGATTCACCTGGTGAATAATGCCGGTCGCGGGCGGGACGACGCGGAAATTCCGGAACGCGTTCTGCCCCCAGCGCAGAAACTCGTAGCGCTCGCGGTTGCGGTGAAACTCGAGCTTGGCGTTCAGCCCCAGCGCGTCGGACGAGGCGTAGTGGTCGACCTGCACCGAGTGGTCGATCACCAGGTCCACCGGGATGACCGGGTTGATTTGCTTCGGATCGCCGCCGAGCTGGACCATGGCCGAGCGCATGGCCGCCAGGTCCACAACGCACGGCACGCCGGTGAAGTCCTGGAGCACGACCCGGGCGCACTGGAACGGGATTTCCTGTTCGGCGGGCTTGGGTTTCCAGGCGGCTAGGGCATGGACGTGGCTCTCGAGCACGCTGAAGCCGTCGACGTTGCGCAGCACCGTCTCGAGCAACACGCGGATCGAATACGGCAGCGTGTCGATGGACACGCCCGGCTGCTTTTCCAGGGCGGCGAGCCGGTAATAGTCGACGTCGCCCGAGCGGGTCTTGAGGGACGCTCGCGCGCCCAGCGGGTCGGTTTTCGGCGTCATAAGGGGGTCGCTCCAGTCTGCGGGCACTCATGCGGCCGGGCCGGGTTCGCCCGCAGCGAAGAGTCTAGGGCGAGAGCGGCAAAAGGTGTAGCAGCGCCGGCGGTGAGCGGGCGAGGATCGGCGCTGCGGGACTTCGGGGGAGCGGTCTTGCGGCCGGTCCTTCTTCGTCGGCCACGGAGGACCGACGCGACTGGATTCGTCAGATTCGGCGGTCCGACGCGTTGCCGGCGTTACGCTACGACGGCCCGACTGTTCCCGGGATCAACCGGCCTGCCGCCCCGGCGTACGGCTACAGCGACCAGCCGGCGCGGTATTCGCGCCGCAGGAACTCTTCGGCGCCGGGCAAGTTCGGAATGCGCATGTCCGCCGCGGCCCACTCGATCCGCTGCTGCGCGCGAATCGCCACGTTCCCCAGCAGCACGGCTTCCGTCAGCGGGCCGGCGTACGCGAAATTCGAACCCGCCGGCGGGCCGCCCTTACAAGCCGCGATCCACTCCGCGTGGTGGCCTTCGGAGCGCGGTAGTTTCTTGGCCGGTCGCTCGTACTCCTGCATCCGCGATTCGGGGATGATCCGCACGCCGTCCGCGCCGTGTGCGTTGGCCATGATCGAGCCTTTCTCGCCCTTGAAGAGCACGCCGCCGAACTGGTTGCCCATCCGCCGGTCGGACTCAAGCTCCGCGGGGCGCTCCGGCATCAGTCCGCCGTCGTACCAGGTGACTTTCACCGCCGGCCGCGCCCCGCGCGGGGGGAACTGGTAGCGCACGATCGACGCCTGCGGGTACGACTCGCTGTTGAACTCCTTGTTCCAGTTCAACCCCTCGCGGACAAACTGCGAGAAGCTGGCCTCGACGCTCGTCGGCGGCGTGAGCTCCAGCGCGTAGAACACCGGGTCGAGAATGTGGCAGCCCATGTCGCCCAGCGCGCCGGTCCCGAAATCCCACCAGCCGCGCCAAGTCATCGGCAGGTACGCCGGGTGATACGGTCGCTCTGGCGCCGGGCCGAGCCACAGCTCCCAGTCCAGCGATTCCGGTACCCGCGGCGTGTCCGTCGGGCGGTCCAGGCCCTGGGGCCAGACAGCGTGCGGCGTCCAGGCGTCCACCTCGCGAACGGCGCCGATCGCTCCGTCGTCGATCCACTCCTTGAGCAGCCGCATGGACTCGAACGCGTGCCCGTGATTGCCCATCTGCGTGGCGACGCCGGCCTCGGCCGCGGCTTCGCACACGCGCCGGGCTTCGTAGACGGAGTAGGTGAGCGGCTTCTCGACGTAGACGTGCTTGCCCGCGCGGATGGCGGCCATCGCGGCGACGGCGTGCGTGTGGTCGGGCGTGGCGATCACGACCGCGTCGATCCCTGGCTCCTTGTCGAGCATTTCGCGGAAGTCGCGGTAACGCTTCGCGTCCGGGTAGCGCTTGAAAGTCTCCGCCGCCCGCTTCCAGTCCACGTCGCACAGCGCGACGATGTTCTCCGACTCAACCTCTGTGAGGTCATGGGCGCCCTGGCCGCCGACGCCGATACCGGCGATGTTCAGTTTCTCGCTGGGCGACTTGCGTCCCGGTCCGCCCAGGACGTGCGGTGCGACGATGGTGAACGCTGCGGCAGCCGCCGCCGACTTGCCCGCGTGCGTCAGGAACTCACGACGATTCGTTTTGCGCATGTTGCACCCGTGAGAATGGTTGGTGCTGCGATGACGGAACGGCGCAGCGCATGGTATCCCGGATCGCGCGGCAACGCAGGCGATTGGCGAATCGTGCCCCGGGTTCCCGGCCTAAATCCCGCCCTCGAGCCTCACGGTCGCTCCGATTTCCGGCGGAACGAACACGTCGTGCGCGCCGCCGGTCCAGTACAGCCAGACCCACTTCGCGTTTTCCAGCGGGGCGTCGAAGTGGAAAACGGCCTCGGCGGGCCGGCCGTCGTCCGTCAGCGCCGCAACCTCAACCGTCACGCCGTCGAGATGAACCTGCTCGCCCGCTCGAAACGCGCGCGCGTCGTTTCGAAACGCGATGTCCGATTGCTGCAAACGGTACACGCGGTCGAGCATTGCGGCAGCCCGCGGGTCATCGCCCGCCGGCGTCCGCGGCGGGACGAGATAGCCGCGCTGCGGACGCACGCGGAGCGTGCGCTCATCAACGCGCGTCACTTCCACTGGGCGATACCCGCTGGCGAGCATCGTGATGCGCCGCGGCGCCGGCCTCCCGGAGTGCTCCAGGTTGATGCGGAACAGCGGTCCCCACCAGGCGCCCAGGCCGTTGACCATGACGACGTGGCGCTCGGCGAGCGCGGGGTCGGCTTGCAGCATTGGCAGGGACCACATGTCCGCCGCGCGCCCGTGCCCCTCGGCCCGCGTGCGGATCGGCAGCAGCAGCGGCGCGAGCACCAGGTGGATCGTCACCAGCACGGCGCCGCCACCGATGTTCACGGCGCGCCGCATGCGCGTGAGTCGGCCTTCACGCAGCTCGGCAGCCGCGGACACGAGCATCTGCGCGATCAGCGCGTGCGCGCCCAACCCGACCAGGATCAGCACGCGGTCGGCCGGGATCGTCGCGCAATTCGGCGGGATCGCCAGCAGCATCCCCAGCGTCCAGAAGCGCGCCTGCGGGCTGCGCGCCACTTGCGGGACCAGCGCGAGCAGCAGGAGCAACGTGACGATTGCGGCGGCCGCCCACATTGCCGTCGCCGCGCCGGGTGAGAGCATCTCGAAGACTTCCGAATACGGCAGGCCCCAGGTGGCGAGAATCTGGATCGGGGCGCGCACGCCGACCGCCTGGATGAAGCGCAGTGGCTCGCCGGCCGGGTCGATGTACGTGGCCGAACCGTAGGCGCCGTAGTTCATCGTCGCGTAGATCGCGCGCCACGCGATCGCAACGGGGACATAAGGCAGAAGTGAAAGGGCCCGCGCCCCGACCGTGCCGCGATCCAGGAAGAGCGCGTACGCGAGCAAGTACCCACCGATCGGCACCGCCGCCTCGCCGCCGGCCAGTCCCGCGGCAAGCGACAGCGGCGCCAGCAACATGGCGGTGCGCGATCCGTCCCGCCGCCAGCGGTCGTGCATCACGACGGCCAGGATCGCAAACGTGGACGCCACCAGCCCGTTCCGCCCGGAAATCCAGGCGATCGCGCCCGCGTGCGCGTCGTCGACCGCGAAGAGCACCGTCGCCAGCGCCGCGGCCGCTCCAGGGCCCGATACCCGGCGATACAGCGCTGCGGCCGCGAGGGTCATCGCCGCCAGCCAGGCGAGGTTCTGGGCGTGCATGATGACCGGCCACTCGGCCAGCAAGCGAAAGTCCAGCCAGTGCGTCGCGGCCGACAGCGGACGAAAAAAGCGCAGCCGCAGGTGCGGATCGGTCCACCACGGCATCATGCCGCGGTCGATCGCCTCGCGGTTCGTGGCGGGGTCACCGTCGGCGAAGGCAAACAAGTTCAGCGGCGAGCCGTCCTGCGCGGGAAACGGCGCCTGCCCGCAGACCGCCAGCGCGTGTGCAAGGTCGTCCGAGTGCAGCCCCACGCGAATCGACGGCAGCGAGAGCAGCAATGCGGCAGCGACGGCGGCGAAAACCACGCCGCGTCCACCGAGGACGCGGGCGTACCAGGAAGATGGGGGGGAAGAGCTGGTCGCGGCGTGCAGGATTGGAGTCACTCCCCGAGCGCGCTACCGGGACCGGACTGCCGGTCCGATCACGAGTCGGGGCGACATGATCGAGCCGGATCGAGGTGAGCCGCAAGCGCGCCGGGAAGATTTCGAGCCGGCTGCGAGTCTCCCGAAGCCCGCTGCGGTCCCGGCGGGGCAGCACGCCCGGCGCGACGACCCTGCTGAGGTCCGCCGAAGGCGAGCGAGGCTCTCCTGGCGCTACGACGCGGACGCGCGCCGCGGCCGTCGATTACCACCACCACCAATCGTAGTAGTAACCGTAGCAGCAAGGTTCGTAGTAGTAGTCGTAGTACACGTAGTCGTCCACGATCACGTCGTACGTGGGATAGAAGGGCACGAAGTCGATTTGCGGTACGTCGCACACGACCGTGTACTGAAGCAGCGGCACGAGCAGCGCCGCCATCATCAGCGTCTTCATTGTTCTACGCATGTCTCGCCTCCCAGACCGCCGACAGATTCCCAATGACAAGACACGCCCGCCTTGGACAGGTTGGGCGGGTGCCGTTTCGGAGCGCACCGGCGCCACCCGTTCATCCGCCGATGCGGTTGAGAATCCGCTCCCGGTCCGCATGTTCGGGTGCCAACGACAGGACCGTCCGATACCATTCTCGCGCTTCGTCCGCCCGCCCGGCGTCGTGCAGCGCGTCCGCCAGTCGCAGCGTCGTTTCCACGTCCGTGGGGCACAATTCAACGGCCTGCCGTAGGAACCGGCAGTGCCCGACCGAATCGCCGCGCTCGTTGCAGCGCTGCGCGGCCGTCCGATACGCGGCGAGCATCAACTCGCCGGTCCGTTCCGGCTGGCGCCGCGCGGCGGCGCAGGCGCAGCGCACGTACTCAGCCACGTCGTTCCGCGCCAGGTGCGCCTCGGCGAGTGTCTGCAACGTGGCCAACGGGTCCGCCGCCATCAGCACCGGACGCCGGTTCTCCAGCACGCTGAGTGCGGCGTCGGCGTTCCCGAGCTTGAGCCAGATGCGCGCGTGCAGCAGGTGCGCCGCGGGTTCATTGAAGCCTGAGTCGAGCGCCGCGCGGAGCTGAAACAGCGCGCTGCGCTCCGGGCAACACAGGAACTCGCCCGCCGCGCCCCGCGGTTCGATCGCCAGCCAGGGACCGCAGAATTGTCCTGGCCGCCCCCCGGGAATCTCGCGCACCGCCGCGCGTCCGACGAACTCGCCCAGCTCGAAGTGGGCGACCGCGGCGCGGTAAGCCAGCGCCGCGCTGTGGACGCCACGCCGCCGGGCTTCGCTGACGCGGCTGAGCGCGACGGCGAATGCGGTCCGCGCCAGGGCCTCGTCGGTCCATTCGATCCACAGCGGTTCGCTGGAAGGGAAGCGGCTCAGGGCGCGCTGAAGCACATCGCGTGCGGCGCGGGCGTCGCCGAGTTTTGTGCACGCGCGCGCCAGGAGCGCGGCGAGCGCATCGTCAAGTTCGTGCGCGGCCGGCTCCAGCAGGGCGCGCACGTGCGTCCAGTCGGACTGCTCCGCCAGCGCCCGCGCGCGCACGGCGAGGTCCGCATCGGGCTGAGATACACTGCGGGCGTCGGTCTCTCCCGCGCACAGCGCTTGCGCGGCGGCCAGGCAGACGAGCGCCGCCACGCATCGGCGGGCGGCCGGCCTGGTGCTAGCCGCGCGGCCTTGCATTCCGCTATCCTGCCCCATACGACGCATCGCGCCCTCACTGGCGGATGCCGTCATTGTGGCGAGATCGCCGGCGGTCAACAACCGGAAGTTATGGACCAGCACTCACTCGACTGCCTCGACTTCGCCCGCGTCCGCGAGCTGCTGGCGGGTTTCGCGATGAGCGGCCTGGGACGCGGCCTGGCGGAGAAGATCACGCCCACCTCGCGCCGCGAGCTGATCGCTCGCTGGCTGGCGCAGTTCGCCGAACTCAAACGGTTCGCAGCGGACCGCGGGCTGCCGCCGTTTGGGGGCATCACCGACGTGCGCGAGCTGGTCCGCCGCTGTGCCCCGCCGCTGCGCGTGTCCGCCGAGGAACTCGCCCGGATCGGCGCCGCGCTGTCCGGCACGCACGCGGTCTCGCAGTACCTGCCGCGCGGCGCCGCCGACTACCCGGAGCTGGGGCACCTGGCGCAGCGGATCGGCGACTTCCAGACCATCGCGGACCGCATTGCGCGCGTGATCGACGAGCGCGCCGAGGTCCGCGACGACGCCAGCCCCAAGCTGGGGCGCATCCGCCGCGAGATCGAGGCCTGCACGCAGCACGTTCGCGTCACGATCGAGCGGCTCTTGCGCAGCCCCGAGGTGCGCCGCTGCCTCCAGTACGCCAACCACACGCTGCACAACGACCGCTGGGTGCTCCCGGTGAAGACGGAGTACCGCGGCCGTGTGCCCGGCATCATCCACCGCCATTCCGACAGCGGCGCCACCCTTTACGTCGAACCGGCGGCGGCCGTGGACCTGAACAACCAGATCACGCGGCTGCGGACCGAGGAGGCCGAGGAGGTTGCGCGCCTGCTGTGGGAGCTCGCGCACGAGGTCTACCTGAACGCCGATGCGATCCTGCACACGCTCGACGCGCTGGCCGTGCTGGACCTGATCGCCGCCAAGGTCCGCTTCGCGGCGGCGTTCGAGATGCGCGGACCGCGGCTGGTGGATCAGCCGATGCTGCGCCTGCGGCAGGCGCGGCACCCCATGCTCGTCGAGCTGGTCCGGCGCAAGCGGCAGGACGGCGAACCGGCGCCGGACATCGTCCCGATTGATTGCCGGCTCGGCGACGACTTCGACCTGCTGATTATCACCGGTCCGAACACCGGCGGGAAAACGGTGACGCTCAAGACCGTGGGCCTGCTGGCGCTGATGGTGCAATCCGGGCTGCCGATCCCGGTGGACGAGGGCAGCGAGTTCGGCGTGTTCGAGCGCATCCTGATCGACATCGGCGACGAGCAGAGCCTGGCGCAGTCGCTGAGCACGTTCAGCGCGCATCTCAAGCGTCAGCTCGAAATGCTCCAGAAGGCCGGCCCGAACGCGCTGGTGCTCGTCGACGAGCTCGGCGCCGGCACCGATCCGGACGAAGGCTCGGCGATCGGGACGGCCATCCTCGACGAGTTGCTGCGCCTCGGCGCGCGCTGCATGGTCACCACGCACATCGGCGCGCTCAAGAACGTGCCGCTGACGCGCAACCGGGCCGAGAACGCCTGCGTCGAGTTCGACCCGCAGACGCTGCGGCCGACGTACCACCTGCGCATCGGAGAGCCGGGGATGAGCAACGCGATTGCCATCGCCCAGCAGCTCGGCATGCCGCGCCGGCTGGTGCACGCCTCGCGCAACAACCTCTCGCGTCACGCCCGCAAGCTGCACCAGGCGATCGCGGGCACCGTCGAGGCCAAGCGCCAGGCCGAGCAGGCCCGCAAGCAGGCGGAGACCGCCGCGCTCGATGCCGACAAGGCGCGGAGTGATGCGGACGCGGTGCGCGAATCGCTGCGCCGGCAACAGGCCGATTTCCAGGAATGGGTCCGCAACGTCGTGCACCTTCAGCCGGGGGATGCCGTCCGCGTGCGGAACTTCGACCGCGACGGCCGCATCGTCCGACTGCGGCTTGATCTGCATCGTGCCGAGGTGGACATCGGCGCATTCGCCGTCGAAGTGCCGCTCGGCGACGTGCTCCCGCCGCAGGCGCCGGCGCCGCCCGCGCCGCAGCCGCGTCCGTCGCGCTCCGCCCCGCCGAGCGGCCCGCAGCGCCCGCGCCGCGCGCCGACCGGCCTAACGTCCGCGCCGGCTTCCCGGCCTACGGCCGGTGCGCGCCAGGAGGAACGGCGGCCCAGGCCCGCGCCGCCGCCGCTCACGCAAGAGCAGCTTGCGGCGTTGCGCGAGGGCGACGCGATCTACGTGAAGCGTTTTCACCGGCCGGGCCGGCTGATCCGTCTCAACCATCCGCGCAAGATTGCGCTTGTAGCGGTCGGCACGCTGGAACTGGAAGTGCCGCTGGACGGGCTGGCATCGGCGGAGTCCCCCATGAAGAACGCTCACGCCGGAACGCGGCGCTCGCCGGCGCGCGGCGGCTCGAGCGACGGCGCGCCGACGCCGCGGGCCCGGCGTGGCGCGCGGCCGGACGGCTCGGATGAAGCGTCGCTCGCGGCGAACGATGCTGCGGGCACTCCGGCGAGCGCGCCGCCCGCGCAGAATGTCGCACCGGATGTGGCCAACTGCGAGCCGACCGCGCAAGATGCCCCCCCCACGTGAGCGGGCGGAGGTCCGCGCTCGCGTTGCGCGCATTCCTTCGACCGGTTTCAGGCGCCCGACCCGCGCAGGAACGCCACCACGTCATCGACGATGGCAAACATGCGCCGCAGGCCCTCGTGCGTGCGGGCCGCGACGTGCGGCGTGAGGATGCAGCGCGGGTCGGCGAGGAGCGGGTGATCCACCGGCAGCGGTTCGGGATCGGTGACGTCCAGCGCAGCGCCCGCGAGCGCACCGCGCGCCAAGGTGTCGCAAAGCGCCGCCGTGTCCACGACCGCGCCGCGCGCCGTGTTGACCAGGTACGCGCCGCGGCGCAGACGGGCCAGCGCGTCCGCGCCGATCAGTCCGCGGGTCGTTGCGTCGAGCGGCACGTGCAGCGTAAGCACGTCGCAGGCCGAGTAAAGCGACGGTTTGTCGGCCGGCGTCGCGGCGAAATCGAACGGCCCGACGGACGCAATGTCGTTGTACAGCACGCGTGCGCCGAAGCCCGCGGAGCAGATGCGCCCGACACGCGATCCGATCCGCCCCATGCCCACGATCCCCACGGTCAGTCCGCGCAGCTCGCAGCCGTGCGTCCGCTGACGCGCCGCGTGGAACGCGCCGCGACGATACGCCTCGCACAGCCGCGGAATCGGCCGCAGGAGTTGGAGCATCAGCGCAACCGTGAACTCAGCCACTGCGTCCGACGCGGCCGCGGGCGTGTTGAGCACTGCGATTCCCAGTTCCCGCGCCGCGTCCACGTC
>JABRWC010000089.1:0-11617 GCA_039961675.1 Phycisphaerae bacterium | reverse complement strand
TGTCAGGGTTCAGCCGAACGCCGGCTGAAGTCCGAGCGCCTTGCGGATGACGCTGATCTGTCCCGAATGCAGACCCTCGTGCCAGGCCAGGCTCGACATCAGTGCGGCGAACGTCGGCGCGAACTGCGCCAGGTTGCCGGTGATCGGCGCGGCGAGCTGCGGCGGCGTGAGTGACTTGAACCAGCCCAGGAGCGCCTCGCGGCGCTCGGCGAGCCTGTCCATCACGGTGGCGATCGGGGGGTACGCCGAGGCGTCGCCGACGGGCGTGGAACCCATGCCCATGGTCTTGTTCCATTCCTCGGAGAGCGCCGAGGCCGTGCCGGTTTGCGAGTAAACGAAGTAGTCGTCGGTCCACGCGAGGTGCCCCAGGACCCACAGCACGTGGTTGCACTTGGGCGCCGGTTGATACGTGTACTTTTCGTGCGGGATGTCCTTCAGCAGTCCCAGCAGTGCACGGCGCGAGAAGGCCAGCGCGTGCAGTCCGGATTCGAGCGTCAGGTCCGCCATGGATGAACTCCTCATCGCCAGCACTCGACGCGGCGCCCGTCGTCTCATTGTTCAACGTCGGCGGCCGCGCCTTTTGCCGAGCAATCGAAAAATGCCGAACGTCGGCGTTGGTTCCGTCGGACTCGGAGGTCCGACGCTACCGAGGCCGACGCGACGGCGTGCCGAAGCGGCTCGCCGTCCAAGCCGTCACGCCAGCACTTTCTCGATGCGTTCCAGGGCCCAATCGAGCTCCTCGCGCGTGATGCACAACGGCGGCGCGAGCCGGATCGTCTGCGCGTGCGTGTCCTTGCACAGAATTCCCAGGTCCATGAGCTTCTCGCAGTACGGCCGGGCCTTGCCGGCCTCCGCTTTCAGCTCGATGCCTGCCCACAGGCCGCGCCCGCGAATCTCCCGCACCTTGTCGGTCTTCATCGCGCGCAGTCGCTTGAACAGGTATTCGCCGAGTTCCGCCGCGTTCGCCTGGTACTTGCCGGTCTCCAGAATCTCGATCACCTTGCGCGCGATCGCGCACGCCAGCGGGTTGCCGCCGAACGTGCTGCCGTGGTCGCCGGGCTTGAACACGCCCAGCACGTCCCTGCGCGAAACGACCGCCGAGATCGGCATGATCCCGCCGCCGAGCGCCTTGCCCAGGATATACGCGTCCGGCTGGAGGCCTTCCCACTCGCACGCGAACGTGCGGCCGGTGCGGCCGAGGCCGCTCTGGATCTCGTCGGCGATGAACAGCACGTTCTTCTCACAGCACAGCTCGCGCGCCTGTTTGAGGTACCCGGCCGGCGGCATGATGATCCCCGCCTCGCCCTGGATCGGCTCCACCAGGAACGCGACGGTATTCCCGTCAATCGCTTGCCGCAGCGCCGCCAGGTCGCCATAGGGCACGATCTCGAATCCCGGCGTGTACGGGCCGAAGTCCTGCCGCGCCTGGTCGTCGGTGCTGAAGCTGATGATCGTGGTGGTGCGGCCGTGGAAGTTCTCGGAGCAGCAGACGATCTTCGCCTTGCCCTGAGGCACGCCCTTGACCTTGTAGCCCCACTTGCGGGCGGTCTTGATCGCGGTCTCGACGCCCTCGGCACCGGTGTTCATCGGCAGGACCATCTCCATGCCGCACAGCCGGGCCAGCGCTTCGGAGAACGGGCCGACCTGGTCGTTATGGAACGCGCGCGACGTGAGCGTCACGCGCTCGAGCTGCGTCTTGGCCGCGGCGACCAACTCCGGGTGGCCATGGCCGAAGTTCACGGCGGAGTACGCCGCGAGCATGTCCATGTAGCGCTTGCCGTCGACGTCGTAGACCCAGACGCCTTCGGCGCGGGCGACGACGACCGGCAGTGGGTGGTAGTTGTGCGCCGCGTATTGCTCGACGAGCCGGATGTGGTCCGGGCCGGACTTCGGTCCGGGGTGCAACTGCTGGATCATGTCCATCTCCGTGTGACTGCTGCCGTGCTCGCATCGCGCGATGCCGATCAGCCCGTTCCCGACGCCACCGCCGCCGCCGGGCGGAGCGCCTCGCGTTCCACGTTCTCCAGGTACCATGCGATGGTCCGCGGAACGCCGACCTCGTACGTCACGGTCGGCTTCCAGCCCAGCTCGCGCCGCGCCTTGTCCGCGGAGAAGTACGAACGTCGCCCCATGAGCCAGACGGCGTAGCGGGTCACGAACGGCGGCTTGCGGCTGCGCGTCAGGTGTCCGAGGCATTCGAGCACGAAGCCGGCGAAATACGCCGCGCGATACGGCGCGTGGTGCCGCGGCGGCGGGACGCCGAGCGTGCGCGCGATCAGGGCGAAGTACTGCTCCTGCGTGATGACGCCGTCGTTGGAGCAGTTGTACGCCTCGCCGGCGGCCTTCGGCAGCGCCGCGGCCGTGATGGCCGCTTCCGCGACGTTTCCGGCGTACACGACGTTGAGCCGGTTGTCGCCGCGGCCGAGGATGCGGGCCTTGCCGGCGCGGACCATCTGCACCAGGCGGGCGATCGTGGTGCGGTCTCGCTCGCCGTAGATCCAGGCGGGACGGATCACCGTGACTTCGAGTTTCCCGGAGCGATGGGCGTCCCACGCGATGCGCTCGGCCTCGATCTTCGAGCGGCTGTAGTACGCCCAACGGTAGAGCTTGTATCCCAGCTCATAGCTTTCATCGATCGTCGCGTCGCGCGTGTGATAACCGTAGGTGCTGATGGAGCTGATGTGCACGAAGCGCCGCACGCGCGCGTCTGCCGCCGCGCGGAGTGCGTTGCGCGTGCCGTCGATGGTGACGGACTGGAACTCCGACCAGGGCCCCCAGTCGCCGACCTTGGCCGCGGAGTGGTAGACCGCCTCGCAGCCGCGGCAGGCGCGCTGGAGCGAATCCGCGTCGGTCACGTCGCCCTCCGCGAACTCGACGCCCTGCGACTTGAGCCAGGCGCGGTCGCTCCCGCGGCGCACCAGCGCGCGCACGGGCATGCCCCGCCTGCGAAGCTGTTCGACGATGTGGCTGCCGAGCAGCCCGGTCGCACCGGTCACGAGGTTCATAGTCGTCCGCTCGCATTCCAGGCGCGTGGTCCGCGCCGCTCTCGCCGCCGTACCGAATCCGATCGCGTCATGCGCGCCGCTTGGCCTCCACGGCCGTGATCATACCGGAGGCCCCTGGTGCCGAGGATTCCGCCCGCGGCCGGCTCACGCAGGCTGCCGCAGCAGCGCCAGGGCGCGGTCAGCGATCCGGGTCGCGGACAGTCCGCAGTACTCCATCTGTTCTTCGGGCGTGCGTGTGGACTTCGGGATTCGCCCGCAGTGCATCGTCTCTACGCGGATGTCGCCGGCACGCGCTGCAATCTCCGCGATCGCGGCGCCGATTCCCGCGCCGTAGTTGTCCTCGACGACCAGCGCGCGTCGGCCGGACTTCTGGAGCGCTTCGATCAGGCGCGGGCCGGCGATCGGGAAGCTGTAGGCGTCGATGAGCGCGACGCGGATGCGCTTGCGCTCGAGTTCGCGCTGCGCCTCCTGCGCCACATGCACCATGTACCCGGAGGCGACCAGCGCCAGGTCCTCACCCGTGGCCAGCACCTGCAAGCCGCCCGGCTCGAACACCGCGTCCGGCCTGTAGAGCAACGGCACGTCCGGCCGGTGCGTGCGCATGTAGCACATCCCGCGCAGCCGGGTCATCAGCCGCGTGCAGTGGTAGGCCGCGACCGCGTCGGCCGGCTGGAAGAACCAGCACAGCGGGCTTTCGCCGTCGTCTCCGCGGACAGCGGTGAACGCGCGGAAGAAGGCCACGTCCAGCAGGCCCATCTGGCTCGGGCCGTCGGCCGCGAGCGAGACGCCCGCATGCGAGCCGACCAGCTTGATGTTGGCGCGCGAGATGCTCGCCAGCTCCACCTGGTCGTAAGCGCGCGAAAAGAACTTGGCGAACGAGTTCGCGAACGGGATGTAGCCCGCCGCCGACAGCCCCGCCGCGACCGAAACCATGTTCTGCTCGGCGATCTTGCACTCGAAGAAGCGCTCGGGGTGGGCCTTGGCGAAAACCTCGGAGAAGGTCGAGTTGCTTACGTCCGCGTCGAGTACAGCGACCTGCGGCAGCAGGTCGCCCGCGACCTTCAGCGCCACGCCGTAGGCGCGCCGCGTGGCTGCCTTCCCGGACGCGAGCAGCTTTCCCAAGCCGGCGCCTTCCATCGCTTCCGCGAACGTCGGCCACGCGACGCCGTCAGGGTCTTTCGCCGGTGCGGGCCTGCGGCCGGCGGGAGGCGACGACGGGGCGAGGCCGTCCGCTTCGCCCGAGCCGACCTGGCTGACGATCTGATCGAGGCTCGCATCCGCGGCGGCGAGGTCCTTCTCTTCCAGCGGCTTGCCGTGCCAGTTGCCCTTCTGAAGCGCCGGCACGCCCCAGCCCTTGATCGTCCGGGCGACGATCGCGAGCGGACGATCGCCGCGGTGCGCCTGGTCCAGCGCCGCCGCGATCTCCTCGGGGTTGTGCCCGTCGATCGCGAGCACGCGCCAGCCGAAGGCTTCGAGCTTGGCGTGGAGTCGCTCCGCGGATTGCTGTGGCGAGACGTTGCCCGCCTGGCCCTGGCCGTTGGCGTTGAAGATCGCGCACACGCTCGTGAGCTTGTGGTCGACGATGAAATCCGCCGCTTCCCAGATTTGCCCCTCGCGCGACTCGCCGTCGCCGATCAGCACGTAGATGCGGCGCTCCGACCCGGCCAGCCGCGCGCCGAGCGCCAGCCCGGCGGCGACGCTCAGCCCCATTCCGAGGCTCCCGGTGGCCGCGTCGAAGAAGGGGAATCCCTCGGCCGGGTTCGGATGCCCGTCCAGCACGCTGTCGCGGGCGCGGAGGGCGTCCAGGTCCGCCACGGCAAGCACTCCGGGACACTCGCCGTTGCGCCCGGCCGGACCCACCGCGCCTTTCAGAGCGGCATACGCGGCGTACACGATGGGGACCGCGTGACCCTCGGAGAGCACCAGGCGGTCGGCGTTGGGGTCGGCCGGGTTCGTGGGGTCCCAGCGCATCTGGCGATACATCAGGTGCGTGACGAGGTGCGAAAGCGAGAGGGCGCTCGAAGGATGTCCCGAGCCGGCCTTGGTCGTCATCCGGACGGCGAGCTTGCCGAGCGTTGCGGCCGTCCGCTGGACGGCGTCTGCGAGCGACATGCGAGACTCCAAGGTCATCTGCCCTGACTACCGTTTCGACCGGAAACGGGCAATGTATCGGGCTGGCGCGGCAGCGACAAGCGGCGCGGTCTTGACCGCCGGAGTCGCGCCGGTGATACTTCAGGACTCGGGTCGAATCCGGGAGCAGGGCGGGCGCGGCGCGCCCGGCAGCAGGACGGGACAACCATGCACTACCCGCATCGCCTCAGCAAGATCAAGAAGAAGCGCAAGTCCGGTTTCCGCGCGCGCATGCGAACCTCGCGCGGCCGGAAGACGATCCGCAACAAGCGCCGCGTCGGCCGTCGCGTCACGGTTTGCTGAGGCAGACGCGGCCGTGATCCTCCGGCTGGCGGTCGGGCTTGTGGTCTTCTCGCTGATCGGCGCCGCGCTCGTGGGCACGAGTTCACGGCGCGGACAGTCGCCCGCACCCGCAGCCGACACGCAACCCTCTCCGCCGCCGTCGAACCGCACGATTTCCGGCCCGCTGGACCTGATTCCGGCCGACAGCCTGGCGGTGTGGAAGGGCCTTCCGATCGCCGACGAGCGCCGCGTGCCGGCGACCAGTCCTTCCGGCTCAACGGTCGTGGAGCTGTTCCGCCGGCTGGTCGGCGCCAACCTCGACGCGCGGACCAAGCTGACGCTGCGCATTTTCGAGATGATCAGCCTGGCGCGCGATTACCCGTTCGCGTTCGCCTGCGTCGACGCCAGCGCGCGCTCGAAGCGCCCGGACGGCGGCGGCACGCACGCCGACAAGCTCAAGTTGATCTTCGTCGCGCAAACCGCGGGCGAGAGCCGCCCGTTGCTGAACATCATCGCCAAGGCGATCAAGGAGCTGACCGACGCCGGCCCGGCGAAGCTGGAGCGGCTCAGCACGCGCGGCTACGAGTACCAGGAGCTGACCGACTCGCGCGTGCCGGACTGGTGCCGCGTGTGCTGGGGCGACCTGGGCGAGTACTTCGTGCTCACGCTTGGCGAGGACGTGTGGCCGCTGGTGGCTTCGGTGGCCGGCGGCGAGCACCCGTCCGTCGGGTCGGACGAGTGGGTGAAGCGGATGCGCGCCGCGCGCCCGGACGAGCCGCTGGTCGAGATCATCGTCGCCGCCAGCCGCGTGCGCGAACAGCTCGACCCGTTCGTCAAGCACCGCGCCACGGCGTTCTTCCGCGCCTGGCACGCCGACCGGCTTGATCGCATTTACTGGGCGATCGGCTTTGAGGGCGATGCGCTGTACAGCCAAGCGAGCTTTCTCGAGGGCGAGCACACCACGCAGCGACTGCTGGCGGACGCGTCGTACGCCGAGCCGCGGTTCGCGCAGACCATTCCCGAGGGATCGCACTACGCGGTCTTCCACGTACCGGCGGCGGACGTGATCACGCGCATCGTGGCGAGCTACTGGGCGACGCAAAGCCCGGATGAGAGGCAACGTGCCGCGGAGCTGTGGGAAAAGGTGCAGCGGGACAACGGATTTGACGCCCAGCGCGACGTGCTCGACCACCTCGGCGAGACGATCATCCTGCACAACTTTCCGCAGCACCCGCTGCGGCTGCCGATGATGTTCACCGGGCTGTACGAAATCCGCCCGGACGGCGCGACGGTATCGGCGACGCTCGAACGGCTGTGCCAGGCGTGGCTGGCCGCGCTCCAGCACCTCGCGGATCAGATGGAAGACCCGCCGCCGTCCGTGCTGCGGCGCGACGACGACGGCATCTGGTACTTGCAACTCGGCCCGGTCGCGGGCGTGGCCTGGACGTTTACGGACCGCTACATCATCACGAGTTGGTCGCCGGCCGCGCTGCGCGAGTACTTGCACAGGGTCGGCGACGCGGTGGGGAAGCGGTGAGAACCGTTGCCTGCCGCTACGGCTCGCGCGGCGCCGCCGACGCCGGCCGAGAGGCGCTGAAGAGCTCGGCGAGCTTTCGCTCACAGACGCTGCGGAATTCCGGCGGCAGGTCCTCGACGCGCAGGAACACGTCGACCGTCATGCCGGGGCGAATCTCGATCGCCACGCGCGCCCACTGCTGGATCGTCGCGGCGGTCGGCCCGGCGGAGGCTGCGGCCGACTGCGGCCCGCTCACACGCACGCCGTCATCGACGATCTCGTAGCGCAGCCCGGTGTTGCCGCAAATGCGCTCCAGCGTCTGGCGCACGCTGGCGCCGCGCTGAATGAGGTCCACAGCGCGGTCGCGGGCGCTGACCTGCTGGAGGGCGCCCGGCTCGAACAGGATCGTGACGCCGACGCGTCGGCCCAGGTCCACCAGCACCTCGTCCAGCGGTACGCGCTGGTAGGACAGCTCCACGACGCGGTCGAGCCGGCGGCGGACATCGTCTTTTCGCGTCTGGATCACCACGTGGTCCGCCTCCGGATGCCAGACCCACCCGGCGCTCTGACACGCGCTCTCGAGTTGGCGCAGGGCGTTCGCGGCGCGTGTTTGGGCCAGCGCCTGCTCCAGCGCCTCGCGCGGCTTCGTGCCCGGATCGAGCCGCAGATCGAACGGGCAGGGGTCTCCGAGCTCGCGCGCCGACGCCGCCCGTGACAACCGCTCCAGCACGTTGACTTCGTCCAGCGTCATGCGACGGCCGAGCCGTTCCAGCCACGGCGCCGGGACGACTGCGACGTTGTCCTTCTCGATGGACATCTCCAGCCCGAGGCCGTCGAACACCTGGCCCAGCGCCCGCCGCACCGACATGTCGCGCACCTGGATCGACAGCTCTGTACGGGCGCCGTAGGGCATCAGGTCGAGCACCGTGTCGTCCAGCCCGAAGCGCAGACCGGTGCGCTGCCCGAGCGACTCGAGCGCCTCGCGGATCGGGCGATGCTCGATCCTAAGCTCGGGCACCGGCTGGTCGAGCGCCTGCTCGATCAGGTCGCGCGGCAACTGTCCGTACGCGGGCGCCGCCGCCAGCGTCAGTATCAACGGCAGTCCGAGCCGCGCCATCCACTGTTGCAGGCGTTCTCCGCGTACGAGCATCGAGCGAGTCCTAGTGCATGCCAGAAAGGTCGACCGGCATCGGCGCCGGCTGTCGTCCGGGGACCGGTGCGGGTTCGATCATCAAGAATACCTCCGCCACGACGGGCGCGTCACGCACCGCGCCGTCGCCCGCGTTCGACTGCACTGCCGCTTCGGCCTGGGGAGCAAAGACGCTTACCCGAGCCTGCGCTTGCCCGCCGGCGCGCGGCGCACCGGCTGCGGGGGCCAGCACCGCCACGCGCGCTTCGCCCGAGACCGGCTCGATCCGCGGCGGCAGGAAGTACAGGAGGCCGAGCGCGGCGGCGGCCGCGAGCGCGCCGGCGACGATCCGCCACCGGCGGACGCGGGCGCTTCGGCCGGCGCGGGCCTGCTCGACGGCGGCGGAGATCCGCTGTTGAACGCGGGGCCAGTCGACGAGCGTGTCCAGCACGGGTGCCGTCGAAAGCACGGCGTCCAGCGCGGCGTCGTCCTGCCGGACGGCGACGAGCAGATGCACGCGGAGCGCCGCCCAGTCGATCCGCGACAGGGCGGCAGGCTCGAGGCGCAGCACGCGTTCGAGACGCTCAACCCGCGCGCGCAGCGCGGCGAGCGCGGGGTCCGCCGACGCGGCCGCCTCGATCCGCAGCGCGCAATCGCGGTCCTGCGGTTCGTCGAGCGAGCGGCTCAGAAGTTGTTCGAACGCGTCGCGGTCCATTCGTTCATTCTTCCAAGTATTCCGACAGGCGCTCCCGCAACTTCCGTCGCGCCTGGAACACGTGCCACTTCACCGCCTCGACGCTGCACCCCAGAATCGACGCCACCTCGCGCTGCGGCAACTGCTCGATGCTGAAGAGCACCAGCGCCGTGCGCTGCGACTCGGGAAGCTCCGACATCGCCTGCTGCACGATCCCGCTCAGCTCCTCGGCGGCAAGCCGGGCGCCGGGGCGCTCGGCGGCGCTGCGCGACGCGAGCCGCTCGCTCCCTGGCTCATCGCCGTCGGCGATGCAGTCCTCGAACGAGACGCGCCGCGGTCCGACGCGCCGGTCGCGGCGGAAGTTCAGCGACAAGTTGGTGACGATCCGCAGAAACCACGAGCGAAACCGCTCTACGTCTTCGAGGCTGTCCAGGTTGCGGTAGGCCCGTATGAACGCGTCCTGGCAGACTTCCAGGGCGTCATGCAGGTTTCCGACCAGGCGGTACGCGACGGAGGTCGCCGTGCGCTGGTAGCGCTCGATGAGCTGATCGAATGCCGCCGCCCGCCCATTCCGAGCCCCGTTCACCAACTCGCCGTCGGACGGTTCGCGGTCCGCCGCATCCGGCAGCGCCGACGGCTGTTCCGATCGTCTGGACACGGCCTGCCCTTCGAGGTTGGTTCGCACCGCGCGACCGGGCGGCGCCGAACCCTTATCGGCTCCGCTCTGCTGACCGGCGACCATCGCCGGTCGAGTCCCTTTCTCGACGGGTGAGGCGTCCAGGTTATTCACGCGAGGACCGATTCCGCGGCCCGATCCGGAGCCACGCGCACCTGCGGAACCACCGCCCCGCGCAAAAGCCGCAGGCCATTGAGCACCACCAGCACCGTGCTGCCCTCGTGTCCCAGCACCGCCAGCGGCAACGGCAGGCTCATGCCGAACGCCGGCAGTCCCAGCAGCGTGAGCGTCACCAGCACGGCCATCATCCCGAACGCGAACGCCAGGCTCTGGTGAATGATCGCCCGGCAGCGGCGGGCCAAGTGGATCGCCTTCGGCAGGCCGTTCAAGTCGTCGGGCATGAGCACCACGTCGGCCGTCTCGAGCGCTACGTCGCTGCCGGCCGCGCCCATGGCGATGCCGACCGTTGCGGCGGCCAGCGCCGGGGCGTCGTTCACGCCGTCGCCGACCATCAGCACGCCGCCGTTCTCCTTCGCCAGCCGGTGCAGCTCGGCGACCTTCTGCTCGGGCAGCAGGTCGGCGTGGACTTCGCGGATGCCCAGTTCCCGCGCGACGGCCGCGGCGGGGCCGGGATGATCGCCGGTGAGCACGACGAAGCGCTCGATGCCGAGTCGCCGCAGCGCCGCGAGCGCCGGGCGGGCCTCGGGGCGCAGCTCGTCGCTGAGGACGACGATTCCGGCGGCGCCCTCCTCCTCCAGCACGACGATCGCGGTCTGATCGCCGACGTCGCGGAGCCGAGCCAGGAGCGACGCCGGCACCGCCACGCCGTACTTCTCGAACAGCGCCAGCCGCCCGGCGCGCACCCAGCGCGACCCGACGCGGGCGGAGATGCCGACGCCCGGCTCGCGGGCGAACTCCGCGGCCGCAGGCAGTGCCAGGCGGCGTTGCGCGGCGCGGGCGACGATCGCCTTGGCCAGCGGGTGCTCGCTGTGAGACTCGGCCGCGGCGGCGACGCGCAGCACGTCGTCCTCGGACGCGCCGTCGCCGGCGATGACTGCGGTGACGGCGGGTTTGCCGCGGGTGAGCGTGCCGGTCTTGTCGAACGCGACGGTTGTGACGCGCGAGAGGGCCTCGATGTGCGCGCCGCCCTTGTAGAGCACGCCGTGCCGCGCCGCGTGCGTGACGGTGGCGAGGACGGCGACGGGCGAGGCGAGCACCACCGCGCAGGGCGATGCGGCCACGAGCAGCACCATGCCGGTGTAGATCGCGGCGCCGGTCTCGCCCGTCGCGAGCCACTTCACCAGGATCGTCAGCGCGCACACGCCCAGTACGGTCCAGACGTAGGGCGATTCCCAAGCCTCGATCATCCGCTGCGCGTTGGCCTTCCGTTCCTGGGCCTCCTCGACGAGCTGCACAATGCGGGCGATCGTCGATTCGGTCGGCGGACGGCTCATGCGCACCAGCAGCGAGCCGTTGGTGTTGAACGTGCCGGCGAAGACGCCGTCGCCCGGCTGCTTGTCGACCGGCATCGACTCGCCCGTGACGATGGCTTCGTCGGCGGCGCTGGTTCCTTCGAGCACGACGCCGTCGATCGGGATGCGCTCGCCGGGACGGATGCGGACCCGCTCGCCGACGCGGATTCGCTCGATGGGCGTGACGACCTCCTGGTCGCCGTGAACGACGCGGGCCGTCTCGGGCCGCAGATCCATCAGCGCCCGCACGCCGCGGCGCGTGCGCTCGATGGCGTAGCGCTCGAGCGCGTCGCTCAGTGAGAAAAGGAACAACAGCAGCGCGCCCTCGTCCCAGTGGCCGAGGACGGCCGACACGACGGCGGCCAGAATCATGAGAAAATTGATGTCGGGCCGCAGTTCGCGCAGCGCCGCGGCGCCCTGCACCGTCGTCCGCGCACCGCCGACGACAAAAGCGGCGACAATCAGCGGGACGGCTGCGGCGGTCGAGTTTGCGAACTCCACGCCGTACGCCACCAGGCCGAAGCCCGCGCACAGTCCCGCGCACCAGAAGCGCGGCGCGTACCCGGCGGACGGGTCGATCCCGCGCGTCAGCACGCTGAACGGGTTGAGTTGTTTCGGGGCGGGGGCGGTCTGCTCCGCGGATTGCGGCATGTCAGGCGCTCCGGACGGGGACGGCGGCCGGGGGCGGGGCCTCGCCCGGACCAACTTCGTGC
>JABRWC010000088.1:0-32945 GCA_039961675.1 Phycisphaerae bacterium | reverse complement strand
GATGAAGGAACTTGTACACCGAGCCGCCGCACAGCCTGGAGAGCGCCTCGGCCGCGCGCTTCGGATCGCGAACGGGTATGGATGTGTGGATGATGTGCATTGTTCCGTTAGCAGCCCGTTGAAAAAACGGTCCGCCCGTTGGGGGACCGGCCTCCGGGCCGGTCTTGGAGGCCATTTGTTGTGCGCTCCCGCACTTATGCAACGGACAGTTAGCCCCGTGGACGGTCGGTTTCGGCGCTGAGCAGGTTGCCTCCGCCGTACATTCGGTCGAGCGCCTTCCAGAAGCTGTCGATCCAGATTGACGAAGCTCGCGCCGTTCCGAGTTCGAGCTCGTCCGTCAGGAACTTGTTCCATGCGGCCGCTTTCCAGGCCGCGAACTTGAGGATTGCCTTGTTGCCGTCGATCCCGGGTTGCGGTTTGGCCTGCGTGGCCGGGACGAACAGGCTCTTGAGCGAGGTGTTGACATCCGGTCCGGCGAAAACCGCGTGCGCGTAGACGTTGACTCGTTCAACCAGGTCGTACAGGCACACCAGACCGACGGCCACGCCGAAATCGATTTCGGTCACGGTCGTCGGGAAAATCAGTCGCACCTTGTCGTTTTCGAGCCGCTTGAACAGTCGCGGGCGGTCGGCGACGGGGAACCTGCCACGTGCGAGGCAAGCGCGCTCCGCGCGAAAGCACGCGCTTTCCACGACCGCGCGGATGATCTCCTCTTGTTCCATCTGTGAGCTGGTGTTCATGGGTGCCGGATTTCGCCTCCAGATACAGGGTCAATGTAAACGTCGAGACTCTGAAGGTACGTTACGACCAGCCAGATCTGCTCGTTCGAAAGCGAACTGCGAAAGGCCGGCATGGCCGTCCGTTCGCCATCCGGGTACGACACGAGGGGCCCCGATCCATCGCGGATTTTCCTGAACCATGATCGGGGCGCTCCGCGGTGCAGCCAGACGGCCAAGCGCGTCGGGGGCGCATGGAAGTCCTTGCAGGGCGCCGTGGGCAGCACGTCCGGCCCGCGGCCATCCGCGTTTTCGCCGTGACAACGGGCGCACTGGGCCGCGTAGATCGTCGCTCCGAGGCTTACCGCATGGCGATCCCGGTTGGCGTCGAAGGGGTTGCGCGTTTCGCTGATGCGCGCGTCACGCTCACGGACCTCCGCGATCGGCAGTGAACGCTCGCTCGCCATCCATGCAGTGAATGCGTCGCGGGGGCTGTTGGGATGCGCGTTCAAGGCAGCTCGGTACGCGGACGCGTGTTGAGGGAGGATGGCCCGTTCCAACGCCACGGGGCCCGAGCAACTCGCGACCATCGGCAGGAGCGCCCAGTGCAGCCACGGCCTTGGAACACGAAACGCATGCGACACGGCGATGCGTGCCTCCTGGCCGCGGACGCGCCGGATCAATCGAGCCCACGGCAATTTATGGGTGGCCCCGTGAATGCGGCCCGGATTGCAAAGTTTGCAAGACCCGCCAGCGCAGGAACTCCTGCACGAACGAGGCGTCTCGCGGCTGCTGGGCAATTTCGCGACCGCAGCCGTACGCTCCGCCGGTCCGGCGAGCGGCTCGAATCGCAGCTTCCCCGTCCGGGATGACCGACCGCCCGCGCCGAATCGTCGGGTTGAATGCAAGCGCACCGTCGCCACGCCAGTCGCGCTCCGCTCCGCACGCGACGGCGAGCGCGTTGGCGATGGTCGCCCGGCCCTGGGCGATGCGGGCGCCGTTCCACCTTTCTCATCGCACTCTCATGTTTGGCTCTGTACGCTGCCGACGGTTCGCATCGCCTGCGTCTCGTGGCGGAGCGTAAGGCGGGCGCCGATCTTCGCAACAGAAGGAGTCACGCCATGCAAGGACGGCGAAGCGGGATCATGCTCGCGGGTAGCCTGGTCGTTTGCGGCCTGACGCTCAGCGTCGGCGCGCAGCAATCGCAGCCGGGCGGCGAGCAGGAGCGCGAGGTGAAGGAAGCCGAGGTGCCGCCCGCGGCCCTGGCGGCGTTGAAGAAGGTCGCGGGCGGGGCGCCGTTCACGGAGTTCGCTGAGGAGATCGAGCACGGGCACACGTTTTACGAGGGGACTTTCAAAGGATTGGACGGGAACGTCGATGCGCTCGTAACGGCCGAGGGCGACCTGGTCGAGATCGAGGAATCGATCTCGGCCGAAAAGGTTCCGGCCGCGGTTCGCGCCGCCGTCCAGAAGGTCGCCGGGGCGGACGTGAAGCCGCGCTTCGAGAAAAAGACGATGATCCTCTACGAAGCGCACTTCCGAAAGGACGGCAAGGGCCGCGAGATGATCCTCACGCCCGACGGCCGGCGGTTCTACGAGGACGCGGCGACGCGCGGCGACGTGCGCGCGGCGAAGCCGGGGGATGAGGAGAGCGACGCGAGCGATGACGATTCAGATGACGACGACGGGGAGTGATCGCAGGCGTTCAGCGCGAGGCCGAGAGGAGCGAAGGCGATGAACCGGAGGCGGAGCGGCAAACTGGCGGGACTGACGCTGGCGGCGGGCGCGGCCGGCTTGGCGTGTGGCTGCGCGTTGGCGCCGGGCGGGGATGAGACGATTCCCGACACGGTGCCGGATTTCGCCGCGGCGGCGTTTTCCAACCCGACGCAGATTGACAATGTCTACTTCCCGCTGGCGCCCGGAACGACGCGCACGTACACCGCGGAGACGGCGGACGGCACGGAGCGAGTCGTGATCGAAGTACTGGACGAGACGCGCGAGGTTCAAGGCGTCACGTGTCGGGTCGTGCGCGACCGGGTGTATCTCGACGACGTGCTGGTCGAGGACACGCGCGACTGGTTCGCCCAGGACGATGCCGGCAACGTCTGGTACATGGGCGAGCAGGTAGACAACTACAACTACGACGATGACGGCAATCTCGTGAACATCACGCACGAAGGCGCCTGGGAGGCCGGCGGGGACGTATCCGGCCTGGGAGTGGCGGCGCGCCCGGGATTCCAGATGCCGGCGTCGCTGCGGGCAGGCGACGTGTACCACCAGGAGTATTACGCCGGCGAGGCTGAAGACCAGGCCGAGGTTGTGTCGCTGAGCGCCACGGTGACGCTCGCAGACGGCTCGAGCTACGTGTGCCTCCAGACACGCGATTTCACGGCGCTCGACGCTAGCGCGAACGAATTCAAGTACTACGCTCCGGGCGTCGGGCTGGTGCTGGAGGCGCCCGTCGCCGGGGGCGAGCGCGTGGAGCTGGTCAGCCGCACTGGACCCTGAGCGCCCGACCGTGCTAGGTTACGACGGTCCTTCGCAGAGGGCCGCCCGGCTGCGTTATGCGCGTGCTGCTGATCGAGGACTACGAGCCGCTCGCAAAGGCCGTCGCCAATGGACTGCGCGATGAGGGCTACGCTGTGGACGTGGCCGCCGACGGCGAGTCGGGCTGGTGGTACGCGAGCAGCGGGAGCCACGACGCCGTCATACTCGACCTGATGCTGCCAAAGCTCGACGGACTTTCGCTGCTGGAGCGCATACGGGCGCGAAAGCTAAACGTCCCAGTGCTGATCCTGACGGCCAGAGACACGGTGGACGACCGCGTTCGCGGACTGAATTGCGGGGCCGACGACTATCTTGTCAAGCCGTTTGCATTTGCGGAGTTGCTGGCGCGCGTGCGCGCCATGGTTCGCCGCAAGTACGCCGCGCGCGGCCCGATCCTTTCGGTCGCCGATCTTGAGATCGACACGGCGGCACGGCTCGTGACCCGCGCTGGCCGGCGGATCGAGCTTACGGCGCGCGAATACGCCCT
Organism: Phycisphaerae bacterium; assembly: GCA_039961675.1. Classification (GTDB taxonomy): domain Bacteria; phylum Planctomycetota; class Phycisphaerae; order UBA1845; family Fen-1342; genus JABRWC01. The sequence continues at coordinate 29,196 of JABRWC010000088.1, read as the reverse complement.
GCTGGAGTTCCTCGCGCTACGCGCCGGGCAGGTCGTGAGTCGAACGGAAATCTGGGAGCACGTCTACGACTTCCACGACTCGCCCGCAAGCAACGTGGTTGACGTCTACGTCGGCTACCTCCGCCGCAAGCTCAACCAGCCGGGAGCGCCGCCGCTCATCCGCACCCGGCGTGGGCAGGGGTACGTGCTGGGGGAGCCAGGCTGATGGGGTCGATCCGGCGTCGGCTGATCGCGGGCGCGCTCGTCGCCACCGCCGCGCTGCTCTCAGCGGGTGGCGTGGCCCTGGACCGCGTGCTGCGGGCCACGCTCGTGTCCGAATTCGACGCGACGCTCGCCGCTCGCGCTCGAACGCTGGCCGCGCTCGTCGAACAGGACGAGGGCCTGATCGAGATGGAGCTGCCTCCCGAGCTTGAAGCCGGCGCGCAACCGGAGGCCGGACCCGAATACTTCGAGCTGCAAGATTCGGACGGGCGCGTCGTGCGTCGTTCGAAGTCGCTCTCCCAGGGAGAAGCGGCCAGCCCACTCCTCCCGCCCGCCGCGGACGCGGCCGTTGCATGGACGATGCCGGGCGGCGGCGCAGCTCGCGCCGCCGGTGTGCGTTTCGTGCCACGCTCGGACGACTCGACCGGCGACCCGGAGTCGCCCGCACCGGCTGCGATGATGCTGGTCGTCGCACGCGGCACCGCCGCTCTCGACCGCCTGCTCGCGCGGCTGCGCTGGTCCGTCGTCGGCGTCGCAGCGGCGGTGTCCGCAGCCGCCGCGTGCGTGCTGCTCTGGGTGGTGCATCGCGGCCTGAGCCCGGTGCGCGTGATCGCGCGGCAGATCGAGGGCGTGCAGCCGGAAAAACTGACGGCCCGCATCGACATGCGGCGCGCACCGAGGGAGCTGGCGCCGCTGGTGCAGAAGCTCAACGACCTCCTCGCGCGCCTGGAGTCCGCGTTCGAGCGCGAGCGCGCATTCGCGGCGGACGCCGCACACGAGCTGCGTACGCCGATCGCGGGGCTGCGTGCTTCGCTGGAAGTGGCCCTGACGCGGCCGCGGCCGGCCGCTGAGCTGCGCGCCGCCATCGAGGACGGCCTGCAATCCACGCGACGCATGCAGGGCCTGGTGGAGGCACTGCTCGCCCTGGCGCGCCTGGAGGCCGGGCACGTGAGTCTCAGGCCGGAGTCGTTCGACCTGGCCGAGCTGCTCCGGCACTGCGGGGACGGATTGGTCGACACCGCCCGACGGCGACGGGTAGAGGTTTCCTGGAGCGTGCCCGGCTGCCTGCTGATTCGGGCGGATCGTGTGCGGTTGGCGCAAGTGCTCGGAAACCTGCTCGACAACGCGGTCAGCCATGCGGACGAGGGTGGCTGGGTCGAAGTCGCCGCCGAGCGGCGGCCCGGCGCCGTCGCCGTGTCGATCGCCAACGCCGCGAGCGGACTCGCCGCGGAAGAGCTCCCGCGCATGTTCGACCGTTTCTGGCGTGGCGACGCGTCGCGCCACGATGCGGGCACACACTTCGGTCTTGGCCTGCCGCTGGCGCGCCGCCTGGTCGCCGTGCTCGGCGGCGAGATCTCCACGGAATTGACGGCGCCGGGCGTATTCCGCGTTTGTCTCGTGCTGCCGGAGGGTGCGGTGCACGACGCGTCGATGCGATGAGCGGGCCAAGCGTCCACCGTCAGTCATCCAGGCAAGAACGGCTGATTCTTCGGATCGCGCGACTCGCCGCCGCTGCGCACGCGGATGGCCGGCGCGTCGCGAAGCGGGCAGACATTCTCGCACAATCCGCAGCCGGTGCAGTGGTTTGGATCGACGTGCGGCTGCTTGAGCGTGACGACGCGCCCGTCGCGCGCGGCGAACTCGCCGCGCGTGAAGTAAATCGCCTTCGTGGGCGTCGGGCAGTGCTCCTCGCAGACCAGACATTCGCGCCCGAACGCGTAGGGCAGGCAGCGCCCCAGGTCGAACGAAGCAAGTCCGATCCGCACGCGCTGCTTGTCCGTCAGCGGCAGCGGCGCGATCGCCTCCGTCGGGCACACGTGACCGCAGGCGTTGCACTCGAACTCGCAGCCGCCGATCCGCGGCACGAGCCGCGGCGTCCACAGCCCGGCCAAACCGGCTTCCGTCAGGCACGGCTGAAGCCCGCCCGTCGGGCAGACCTTCATGCAGGAGCCGCACGCGATGCAGCGTTCCAGGAAATCCGGCTCGCGCCGTGCCCCGGGCGGACGGATCAGCTCCGGGTTCACCGTGACGCCGCGCGCCTGCGGCGTGTTGTAGAGTCCGACTGCGGCCGCGGCGCCGGCCGCCGCCGCGCCGAGCAGCCCGCGCCGCGAAAGATCGACGGGCTTTTCCCGGTCGGCCCCGCCCCACGGTGGGCGAAAGACGAACGTTACGCCGTGTTCTGGGCAGCCGTCGGTGCAGTTCATGCAGCCCATGCACTCCTGCGGCCGCCAGCCCGATGCGCCGTCGTCCGTGGCTGCGCCGTGGCACGCCAGCCCGCAGAGCTCGCACTGGTTGCAGACGTGGGCGTCAGTCTTGCGGACCAGCCACGGCCGCCAGGCGAACAGTCCGAGCAACCCGCCAAGCGGGCAGACGTAGCGGCACCAGAAGCGGCGGCGAACGGCGTTCAGCGCGAGCGTCAGAAGAAAGAATGAGAGGATGAGGCCGCTGCCCAGGAACGCCTGCCGCGGCCGCACGAAGACGTCGTCGCGCAGGAAGCGATAGACCGGCTCGCTGAGCGCCGGCAGCCGCCATTCGCCGACGCCGGGATTTGACTGGTAGATCGAGCCAGCGGTTGCCTCGACGGCAAGCTGGGTCGCGGGCAGCACCGCAGTCGCGAACGAGCGGTACAGCAACGCGATCGGATCGAGCAGCGCGACCCATTGCAACCCGAGAGCGGCCGTCACGATCACGGCCGCGAGCACGTAGTATTTGCTCGTCTGCCAGCGGCTCCAGCGCTCCGGGCGCGGCTTGCGCCAGGGGTCCATCGCGCGGCTCGCCGCGGCGTGGAGTGTGCCGAGCGGACACACCCAACCGCAGAACACGCGCCCGAGCGCGCCCGTGACCACAACCACGATCAGCGCGGCCAGCAGCGTGGGGGGCGCGGCATGGGCCGCGACGGCCGTGAGCAACAGCGCGAGCGGATCGAGGTAGAAGAACAGGCCCAACCATTCCGACGGCACGCCGCCGGGCCGCGGGCGCATGAATACGAGCAAGCCGAGAAACAGCAGCAGGAAGGCGAGCTGAACCCCCCGGCGCAGCCTGGTTGACGCCGACGATGCGCGGCGGCGCTTCACGACAGCTCGGTCTCCTTGAGCGACAGGGCGCGATAGTCGGTGCGGCCCAGGCCCGCGTCGCGCCCTGCGGCGACGGTGGAGATCGACTCGGGCTTGTGGCCGAGCAGCTCGCAGCCGAAGGCGTCGAGGGCCACGATGTCGGTGCCTGCGGCGACGGTGAACATCGGCCGGACGTCGTCGAGCCTGCCGCCGGTCGGACCGTTGGCCACGAGCATGCGCGTGGCGTCAAGTACGCAGAGGCGCGGCTTCATGAAGCGGGTGAGGTCGGTGATCGTGGCGGGCAGGTCCTGGTGAAATTCGCCACGGTCTTCGACGACCCCCATGTAGTTCTTCATACACAGCGAGACTTCGGTCTCACCGTGATGCTTGCAGACCGGGACGTTGATGACCAGGTCGCACTCGACCAGCTCGGGGTACACCGGGTGCTGTTTGAGGCGCTTGCCGCCGATGGCCATGTTGCGGAAGCGGTCGCGGTCGAGGAACACGATCTCGGCCCCGAGCGCGCGCGCTGCGGGCGCAATGCCGCTGTTTTCGTAGCACTGCTTCGGGTCGTTGCAGGGGTTGTCGCCGACCTTGACGGTCTTGGCGCCGGCCTCCTGGCACATCCGCACGAGCTGCGCGACCACGTGCGGGTGCGTGTTCGCGGCGTGCTCGGGTTTTCGGTTCCAGCCGATGTTGGGCTTGATCCACACAACGTCGCCGCGGCGCACGAAGCGCGACATGCCGCCGAGCTGGACGATCGCCGCTTCGGCAAGGCGCGCCGCCATGGCATCCGGCAGGGCCGCGCTGGGCGCGGGCGGCTTCCAGCGCGCGATGCTCATGTCCACGGGGACATCGGTGGGACCGGCCGGCGCGAATCGCGGCGCCGCCAAGGCGGCCACGCCCAGCGCGGCGGAATCAAGCATAAAACGTCGGCGGGTCTGGATTCGCGACATGTTTCTCCCCCGAGAAGAGTGACGATGCACCGATGTATGTTGTACCACCGCGCCCGGCCGTGATTCAACCAGGCTGACACGCGCGTAGGCAACTCATCCGAACCCCGCTCGGCAATGCGGGGCGAAATACGGGCGGGACGCCCGTACCACCGATCTGGTTTTGCGCGCGGAACGGCCGCGCATCCCCGAGCGCAGGGCTTGGCTGGTGCACATGCTCTCGCCTGCAACTTGGCTTGACCCGCGCGCGGACGAGGCGTCAGAATGAGGCAATGGCCGCCGAGTTGCTGCGCTCCCAGGTCTATCGCGGGCCGTCGTTCTCCCTGATCGACGTGCAGTGCTGTCACGGCCGCTCGCCGGTGGGCGCTGAAGAAGCCTCCAAAGCCTGCGACGTGACGTTCGTGCGCCGCGGTGTCTTCGTCAAACACGTCTGCCGTGCAAGGGTGATCGCGGACTGCAATACGGTGGTGTTCTTCAATCGCGGCGAACCGTATTCGGCGAGCCACCCGGTCGATGGCGGCGATGAGTGCACCGTACTGGCGCTCCGCGAGGATTTGCTTTGCGAGGTGCTGGCCGATGCGGACCCGGCGGCCAGCCGTGACGCACAGCCACGCTTCCGACACACGCACGGGCCGGCCGAGCCGGCGTGCCAACTGAAGCTGGCCAAGCTTCGCGGTCAGCTTCGCGCGCCGATTCACGATCCGCTTGCGGCGGAGGAGGCAGCACTGGAGCTGTTCTCGGGCGTCGTCACTTCCGCGTGTGCCGTCCGGGGCGAACGTCCGCCGCGCCGCGCGGATACGGCCGCGGCACACCTCGAGCTGAGCGGCGCGGTGCAGACGCTGCTCGCGGCGCGGTTCGCCGAGCCGCTGACGCTGTGCGAGGTCGCGGACGCCGTCTGTTCGTCTCCGTACCACCTGGCGCGCGTTTTTCGCCGGGAGGTCGGCTCGTCCATCCACCAATACCGCGCGCGGCTGCGCCTGGCCGCTGCACTGCATCGACTCGCCGAGGGCGAAAGCGACCTGACGCGTCTGGCGCTGGAATCGGGCTTTTCCAGCCATAGCCACTTTACGACCGCGTTTCGGCAGCGCTTCGGCGTCTCGCCGAGCGTCGTCCGCGGGCGGCTCACGCGGCCCCGGCTCCACGAAATGAGCACGATCCTGACAGCCTGAGCCGCCGGCGTGTGGCACACTTGATTCGTCGAGCCGCGCGGCGGCGCGCGGGCGGCATGGACCCGACGAAATGGGAGTGTGCCATGAGCACCAAGCAGGGCAAGCAGGTGTGCCCGGTCTGTGACTGGGAGATCAAGGATCAGGGGCGCAAGGTGAGAGTGGACGACCGCGACGTGGTGGTCTGCTGCGACGATTGCGCCGAGAAGCTGCGCGCGAAGTCCGCCGGCGCGCGGGCGACCGGCAAGCGCTGAGCCGCGCCCAGGTTCACGACATCGACCGGTAGGCCATCTGGTCGTCGTACATCCGCAGGAAGACGCGGTGCCGCCCGTCGTGGTAGCGCCGCGTCTCTCCGCCGGTCGGCTCGATGACTTCGCGTGTCGCAGTGAGCGCGGCCATCGCGCTTGAGATGGACTGGAAATCGCCGCTGGGGACGGCGCCCAGGATCGCACTTCCGAGCAGCACCGCCTCCGGCTCGCGCGGCAGGACGATCGTGCAGCCGGTGATGTCGGCGTGTTCGCGCAGAAAGACGCGGTTCCGCGTTCCGCCTCCGCACGCCAGCAGCGTGCGGATCGAGTAGCCGTGCGCGTTGAGCGTCTCGATGATGTGCCGTGTGCCGTGGGCGATCGCCTGCACGGTCGCGAGGTACAGCACGGCGAGATCATCGAGCGAATCGGACAGGGCAAGCCCGCTGATCATGCCTCGCAGCGAAGCGTCGGCGCGCGGGGAACGGTTGCCATGGAAATAGGGCAGCACGTGCAGCCCGCGCGACAGCGCCGCGGGGGGCGACACGCCGCGCTCAATGGCGAGTGCGCTGAGCCGCTCGTTCAGCGCGTCGTACACGCTCTTGCCGCCGCGCTTGGCCGTTTCCTCCAGCTCGATCGAACGCCGGTGCGAAAAAATGACGTGGTCGATCAGCGCGCCGGTCGCCGATTGCCCGCCCTCCGTCAGCCACATGCCGGGGATCATGGCGGAGTAGTACGGCCCCCAGACGCCCGGAATGAAGCGCGGGCCGCGCGACACCGCCATGTGACAGCTCGACGTGCCGCCGATCAGCGCCAAGCGGTTTTCCAGCGCCTGCGCATCGGGCGGTGGTCCATGCACCGGCGCCCCAAGGACGCCCAGGCCGCCCGCGTGCGCGTCGATGATCGACACGCCGACGGGCGTGCCGGCCCGCAGGCCAAGCTCCATTGCGGCGTCGTCGGTCAATCCGTTTCCCAGGGCTTCACCCATCGGCCGCACGACGGCGCCGATGCGCTCCACGTATTCACCAACCAGATCGGACAGGCCGATTTGCCGCCAGAACGTCGCGTCCCAGCGGCCGATGCTGCCGGGCCGCTCGGGCGGCTCATGCCCGAGGTAGGCCCACTTGCACACCGTTGAGCAGAGGGAGCGCGTCTCTGAGCCGGTGGCGCGAAACGTGAGGTAGTCCGGCAGGTCGAAAAACCGCGCGGCGCGGCGCCAGCTTTGCGGCAGGCGCTGCTTGAGCCAGAGGAGCTTGGGGGACTGCATTTCCGGTGAGACGCGGCCGCCGACGTAGCGAAGCACGTCATGCCCCCCCGCGTTGATGAACTCCGCCTGCTCGACCGCGCGGTGGTCCATCCACACGATGACGTTCTGCTCGTCACAGCCGCTGGGGCTCACCGAGACCGGACGACCGTCCGCACCCAGCGTGACGAGCGAGCACGTGGCATCGAACCCAAGCCCGCGGACGGCGAGCGCATCCACACCCGCCGCTTCAACGGCCTCGCGCACGCTCGCGCAAACTGCGGCCCAGATGTCGTCCGACGACTGCTCGACAAAGTCCGCCTGCGGCCGCCAGATCTGGATCGGCCGGCTGGCGGATGCCAGCATGCGTCCGTGGGCATCGAACACTGCGGCGCGCGCGCTGGCCGTGCCCACGTCCACGCCGACGTAGCATCGCTCAACTCCCGGCACGCCGTCCCTCCGATTCGCTGCCAACGGTCGGCTTTACGATCTCGACCGCGGTTGCGTCGCAGCGGTCCGCGTCACCCAAGCATTCACCGGTCCCCCCGCGCAATGCGGCGGGCTGGTCACCCGCGATCCGGTGCTCCTCCAACACGCCGCCGCCGGCGTCCATCCGGCGAATGAGAATGCACGCCCTTCCGTCGCTCAGGATCTCCAGTGAATCGCGCCAGCCGGGCCGTTGAAACTTCCTTCGTGAAGCGCGCTGTCCGGGGCGCGGCGGCCGTATGGCGATCACGCCGCCGTTGAAGTGTACTTCGCGCCAGCCGGTCCAGCGTGCATGTGGAAGGATCATCAAGGGCTCTCCATTTGCCCGGCGCCAGAATCGCGCTCCGTCGCGGACCCAGCGATACGTGCCGGCGAAGACCTCGCGCCATTGGGCGTGCTCCAATTCGTGGAACACCTCCGACTCCGTGCGGTGCGTCGTTCGCCACTCGACGAAGGCCGCACGCCACCAGCGCCCGGCCCGATTGTAGACCCAGGCCCACAACGCGATCAGGTGCAGTAAGAGCTCGCCCAGGTTGGTCACGCCGCGAATCCAGAAGCGCCGATCCGCCAGCGCGCGCAGGGGTTGGTGAAAGAACCCGATTTCGCGGGTTTCGAGCCGGTTGCGGCGGCGAACGACGACGCGCCGGCGGTACTCCCGCACCGTCCCGATCAGCAACGCCGCCGGGTACTTCACGAGCCAGGCGATTTTGAGGAGCAGGAACATGTCGACGACGACCGCCGATGGTTCTCGTTGAAACGTTCGTTGACGACAGGATACGCAGCGGCTTGCAGCGCCGGCAATCCGAACGCAAGGGGGCCAAACCCTCCGCCGCGGCGGACGCCGCGCGCGCGCCGTTATACTGGGCTTCATGAGTGCGGACCCGTCGCGGGAATCGCAACGGTCCGAGGACGTTACGCGCCTGCTGCGGGATGCCTCGGCCGGGCAAGGCTCAGCGCACGAGCGGTTGCTGCCGCTGGTGTACGAAGAGTTGCTTTCGATCGCCCGGCGGCGGATGGCGTCGGAGCGCGCCGGGCACACGCTCGAAGCGACGGTGCTCGTGCATGAGGCGTACCTGCGGCTGCTCGGGCCGGGCGAAGGGCCGCTCGACTGGGCGAACCGAGCGCACTTCTACCACGCGGCGGCGGAGGCCATGCGGCGAATCCTCATCGACCATGCCCGGCAGCGCGCCCGGCAGAAGCGCGGGGGCGGGCGGCAGCGGGTGCCGATCGACGCCCTCGACGTTCCGGCTTCGGATGATTCGGACGAAATCCTGGCCCTGGACGCGGCAATCTGTCGCCTTGAAGAGCAGGATGCCCGTGCCGGGAAGATCGTTCGGCTGCGCTATTACGGCGGGCTGAGCGTGGAGGACACCGCGGCCGCGTTGCAGCTTTCGCCGCGCACCGTGAAGCGTGAGTGGGCGTTCGCGCGGGCGTGGCTCTACCGGCAGCTTCACCAGGACGGCGTCTAGCGTAGCGTCGGACCTCCGTGTCCGACGGGAAGGACCGGTCTGGAGACCGGCCCCCAAGACGCGGAAGTGAATTCGGCGGGCTGAGGGCAAGGCGTCACCGCATGGCGCGGCCGAGCCATGCGTGGCCCGCGGGGGGAGCGCGTCGAACCGGTAGCGAGCGAAATCGTGGGCCGAACCGCCGATCTACTGCGCACCGATCGCTGGGAGCGTGCGAAGGAAATCTTCGACGAGCTTGCGGAGCTTCCGCCCGCCGAGCGACGCGCGCGACTCTCCCGGCTTTGCGGCAACGACCCGTCGCTGCGCGACGCGATCGAATCGCTGCTTTCCGCGCACGAGCAGGTTGGCGGGTTCCTGGATCAGCCGAGCGTCGATACCGCGGCGCTGGCCGAGCTTTTCGACGCCCGGCAGGCGCGCGCCGCGCACGCCGTCGGCCAGCGCGTCGGGCGTTACACGCTGCTCGAGCTGCTGGGCGAAGGCGGGTTCGGCGTGGTCTACCTGGCGCAACAGGAGGAGCCGGTGCGCCGGCAGGTGGCGCTCAAAGTCGTCAAGCCGGGGATGGACTCGCGGCACGTGATCGCGCGCTTCGAGGCCGAGCGCCAGGCGCTGGCGCTGATGGATCATCCCAGCATCGCGCGGGTCTTCGACGGCGGGCAGACCGACTCCGGCCACCCGTACTTCGTCATGGAGTTGGTGCGCGGCCTGCCGGTCACACGCTTCGCCGACGAGCATCGCCTCAGCGTGCCGGAACGGGTCAAGCTGTTCGCGGCCGTGTGCCGCGCGGTTCACCACGCGCACCAGAAGGGCGTCATTCACCGCGACCTCAAGCCGGGGAACGTCCTGGTGGTCGAACAGGACGGTCGCCCGGTTCCCAAGGTGATCGACTTCGGCGTCGCCAAGGCCATCGGCGGCGCTGCGGACAGCGTCCTCGCTCATACCGCGGCGCGGCAGCTCATCGGCACGCCCGCGTACATGAGTCCCGAGCAGCTCGCGCGCGGGGAAGACGTCGACACCCGAAGCGACGTGTACTCGCTGGGCGTGCTGCTCTACGAGCTGCTCAGCGGCACGACGCCCTTCGACAAGGAGGCGCTCGAACGCCGCGGCGTGGGGGACATCGAGCGCGCCATTCGCGAGGCCGAGCCGCAGCGGCCGAGTACGCGCATTGCGCAGGCTGCGCGGACCGCCGCCCGCCGGCCGGTCGAGCCGCCGGTCGAGCCGCGGAGCGACGCGGCCGCCCGCGCGACGTGCCCGGCGCCCGATGTTGCCGCCAACAGGGCCACCGACCCGGCGAGCCTGGCACGGCTGCTGCGCGGCGAGCTGGACTGGATCGTCATGAAATGCTTGGAGAAGGACCGGGCGCGCCGGTACGACTCTGCCAGCTCGATTGCGGACGACCTGGAGCGTTTCGTCCGGGGGGAAGCGGTGCAGGCGGGTCCGCCTTCGGCGCTGTACCGGGCGCGGAAGTTCGCCGGCCGGCATCGCGCCGCGCTGCTGGCCGCCGGGGCCGTGTCCGCGGCGCTGGTGCTCGGACTGGGCGCGGCGATCAGCGGCTTTGTCGCGGCCCAGGCCGCGCGGGGCGTGGCCGAGCACCATCGCCGGCTCGCCGAATCGCGCGCCGAGCAAGCGCGCCAGGCGGCGGCCAAGGCCGAAGCCGTGGCGCGGTTCCTCCAGGAAATGCTCGCCTCGGCCGACCCGCGCGAAAGCGCGCAGCGCGACATCAGCATGCGCGAGGTGCTCGACAAGGCGGTCGCGCGGCTGGACGCCGGCTCGCTATCGGCGGAGCCTGACAGCGAGGCTGCCGCACGGCTCGTGATCGGCCGGACGCTCCGGGAGCTGGCGCGCTACGAGCCGGCGGCGGTGCAGATTGAGCAAGCGCTTGCGCTGTACGAGCGGCTGCGCGGCGAAGATCACCTTGACTACGCCGACGCGCTCCAGGAGCGCGCCACCTTGCGGAAGAACTGCGGCGATTCCGCCGGCTCCGCCGACGACTTCTGCCGGGCGCTTGAGATCAACCGGCGTCACCGGCCGCCGGATGATCCGAGAATGATCGCAATTCTGAACGACTCGGCTGCGGCGCTTACGGATTCCAATCGCGTCGATCTGGCGGAAGCGCAATTGCGCGAGGCGCTTGCGCTGGCGCGCCGCCCAGCGCCCGGTGCGTCGCCGTACCTGTCCGAGGTGCTGAACAACCTGGCGTTCGCGCTGGCGGCGCAGCAGCGGTACGACGAGGCCGAGCCGCTGTTTCGCGAAGCGATCGAGGTCAACCGCCGCGCGCTGGGAGACGTCCACCCCAACCTCGCGACAAACCTGGACAACCTCGCCCAACTGCTCGTCGCGCGGGGCGCGTTGGAGCAAGCCGCCGAGTCCTACCGCGATGCGCTCGCGATCCGGCGGACCGTCTTCGGCGACGATCATCCGGATGTTGCCGTCACGCTGCACAACTACGCCGTGCTGCTCCACCGGCAGGGCGACGTGGTCGGCTGCGAGGCGGCAGTGCGCGAGTCGTTCGACATCTTCCGGCGGATACACGGGTTGGCGAATCTCGAAACGCTCCAGGTTCTCGACAGCCTGGTGAGCGTGGTCGGGGCGCAGGCGAGGCTGGACGAGGCCGAGCGGCTGCTTACGGAGGCCATTGACGCCGTCCGGGACAGCGCCGGCATTCCGGCATCCCGAAAGGCGGCGCTGGCCCGGCGGCTGGCCGAACTTTACACGGCTTGGTCCAAGCCGGCGGATGCGGAACACTGGCGCGCCGTCGAAGCGGAGTTCTCGCGCGACGGAAGCGAGGGCGGCCCGCGCTGAACTGGGCGAGGTTGCGATCGCGGCCCGGCGCGGATGGATTCGTGTGGCCGAATGCGCGACACACCCGTTATTCCGCTCTACTGGCGTCAACCCGGTCGTACGGAGGCAACTGCGGTCTCGATCGCGCGCTCGATCCGGTCCCTATCGCATCCAAACGCGCGCAGCGACAAACGAGCGATGTGCCCTGCGGTGTTCTCCAAGCGCGGCAGCTGGGCCATACGACGGAGTGATTTCACAGGTCGATCGTTTAGGCAAACGGCTGAGCAGATTCTTGCGTCAAGCTGGTGTCAAGCACCATCGCAGCCACCCTCGCCCGGGCGCACCCCGACCATCAGTGCGGAGGTCTGCATCTCGCGACCTACGAGGTAGCGCAAAGCCTCGGAGGCGAGAGCAGCCGGTGGCGCTCGCTTTAACGCTAATATTTGCAATTGTTTACGGTTGCGGAGGACGGGAACAATGGGCACAACGCCAGGATTGCGCTGCTTAGCTGTCCGTTGCATGAGTGCGGAAGCGCACGCCAAACGGCCCCCAAGACCGGCCTGGAGACCGGTCCCCCAATCGGCAGACAGTTTTTTCAAAGGACTGTTAGCGCCCTCGCGAGCGAACTGACCGACCGGGCGCTCGATTGCATGCACGTGCGGACGACCGTTCGCGCGCAGCACGCGCCCCGTCGTTACGGGCCAACGCCCCGGCGCTTGCACTTCCCACGGACCGCTCAGGTCCAAGCCGTCTACCGCCGGCGTTTCGCCGCGTTGGAATTGTCAAATCGCGAGGTTGAACCAACACCCGCAACTCGCGCTCGGGACCCGAGTGGGTCGCTCAGGTCGCGCGGCGTCCGTCGGGGTCAAGAACAGCGGGCGACCGGGCTCGAACCGGCAACATTCAGCTTGGAAGGCTGACGCTCTACCAATTGAGCTACGCCCGCGAATTCCCGCGCATCGTATCCGCGCAACGCCGGGGGCGGCAAGCGGCGTGCGGGCGACGGGAGCGACGGGGCCGCGCGGCCGCGCGCTGCGCGTCGCTTGGTTGGGCGCGCCGCACGCGGTGTCCGACGTGGAAAACCGGCCGATTCTGGGCTACGCTCGTGCGAGCCTCATGGGTGTTTCCAGCCCCCCGAAACACGACGCTTCCAGCGCGGCTCAACGGGCGACGCCCGGCCGGCCCGCCGCTCCGCGCGCCGGCCGTTCCGATACGCCATGGGTCGCGCGCACGCAGCCGATCGCGGCGTTGTTTCTAGTCAGCGTCGCCGGTCTGTTCATCGAGCTGATGCTGATCCGCTGGATCGGTACGGAAATCCGCATCTTCGCCTACTTGCAGAACACGATCCTGGTGGTGTGCTTCTTCGGTTTGGGCTACGGCTGCTACTCCTCGCGGCGGCCGATCCGAATGATGAATGCCGCCGCCGCGCTGGCGGTGCTCGTGTTCGCGCTTGCGTTCGCCCCGCTGCGGAGCGTCTTGCAGCAGATCAGCCAGAATTTGAGCGTGCTGGGCGACTTCACGATCTGGGAGTTCCGCGAGGCGGCCGGCGCGGCCGAGAACGCGCGGCTGATCGCGACCGGGCTCGCGCTCACGCTGGCGATGATGTTCGTCGTGCTGGAGGTGTTCATCCCCTTCGGGCGTCTGCTCGGCCGGCTGATGGACGACCATCCGCGGCCGATCCTGGCCTACTCGGTGAACGTCGCGGGAAGCCTCGTCGGCATCTGGCTGTTCGTGCTGATGAGCTGGCTCTATTGCGGGCCGGCAGTCTGGGTCGCCGCCGCCGCGCTCTTGTGCCTCCCGCTGCTCGGGGGGACGCTCGCTGTCCGGTCTGCATCGTTGACGTTTCTGGCGCTCGCCGTGGGGTTTTCGTGGCCGGCCGGCGGCGATGCCGGTGCACAGGCCGTGTACTGGTCGCCGTACCAGAAGCTGGTGCTTTTTGACGCGCGCGGCGAGAGCGCGGGTCAGTTTCTCTACAAGCTGGCCGTCAACGATGCCTCGTACCAGCTCATCCTGGACCTGGGGCCTGAGGACGCTGCGCGCAACCCGAGGCGCAATCCGCCCGTGTTCCGCGGGTATAGCCAGTACGACCTGCCGGTGCGGCTGCACGCCGCGCCGCGCGACGTGCTGATCGTCGGCTCGGGCACCGGGAACGACGTCGCGGGCGCGCTGCGGAACGGCGCCGGCCGCGTGACCGCGGTCGAGATCGACCCGGCGATCGTCGAGCTCGGGCGGCGGTTCCACCCGGAACGTCCGTACGATTCGCCGCGTGTGCGGCTGATCGTCGACGACGCGCGGGCCTGGTTCGCCGCGGCCGACGAGCGCTACGACGTGATCTGCTTCGGACTGCTGGACGCGCACACCACGACCGCGATGACGAACGCGCGGCTCGATCATTACGTCTACACCATCGAGAGCATCCGGCAGGCGCGCGAGCTGCTGAAGCCCGGCGGCATTGTCGCGCTCTCGTTCGAGGTGCGCCGCCCGTGGATCGGCGACCGCATTGCGCGCACGCTGCGTGACGTCTTCGGCCATGAGCCGCTGAGCTTTCGCATCCCGGTGACCGATTTCGGCTGGGGGGGCGTGATGTTCATCGCCGGAGATCTGGACGCCGTGCGGCGGCGCATCGACGGCGACCCGTTCCTGCCGCGGTTCATCGACGATTGGCGGCGGCTGTACCCGCAGGACTTCGATCTGTCAGTCGCGCCGGCCACGGATGACTGGCCGTACCTCTACCTCGACAAACCGCGCGTCCCGATGCTCTATTTCCTGCTCGGGGGGCTGCTCGTGGCGCTGCTGGCACGCTGCGCCGGCGAGCTCAAGCCTCAACGCCTGCTGTCACACGCGGACCGCACGCAAGCGCACTTCTTCTTCCTCGGCGCCGCGTTCTTGCTTCTCGAGGTGCAGAACATCAGCAAGGCGTCGGTCGCGCTGGGGAACACCTGGTCGGTCAACGCCGTGATCATCTCCGGCGTGCTGTGCATGATCCTGCTGGCCAACGGACTGGCGCGGCTTGTGCCGCGTCTGCCGCTGTCGCCGGTCTACGCGCTGCTCTGCGGCGCGTGTTTGGCGCTCTACTTTGTCGATCTGGCGCCGTTCGCCAGCCTGCCGTACGCCGCCAAGGCGGTGCTCGTCGGCGGGCTAACCACGCTGCCGATGCTGTTCAGCGGCATCGTGTTCATCCGCTCGTTCGCGGCGGTGTCGGGGCGCGACGCCGCGCTGGGGGCGAACATGATCGGGGCGCTGTTCGGCGGCCTGCTCCAGTCGCTGACGTTCCTGACGGGGATGCGGGCACTGCTGCTGATCGTGGCCGGTCTTTACGCGCTGGCGCTGCTGACGCGGCCCAAGGCTGGGCCGGCCGGTGCGCCCGCGGGCACGTGAGGCGACGGCTTGCGTCGGCGCCGGAGCCGCGATCGCCTTCATGAGCCAGGCGCCGTGCCCGGCCCGCCCGAGCGGCGCCGCGGAGAGCGGCGCGAATTGGCGAGGTTCGCGCCGGCGAGTACACTCGGACACGTTTCGGATCGGCTTGCGCCGCGGCGACAGGCGATCGTTGCGGTCCGGGGCAGGCGGCCGGCACGAGGGAGTCACCTGCGTGAAAGTTCATGAATACCAGGCGCGCCAGTTCCTCCAGCAGGCGGGCATTCCGGTTCCGGCGTCGGAGGTGATCACATCGGCCGAGCAAGCGGCCGCGGCGTTCAACAAACTCGGCGCCGAGCAGGTGGTGGTAAAGGCCCAGGTGCATGCGGGCGGGCGCGGCAAGGCCGGCTTCGTCAAGCTGGTGGATTCGGCCGTGGCGGCGCGGCAGAGCGCGGCGTGGATGCTCTCAAACCCGATGGTGTCGAAGCAGACCGGGCCGCAGGGAGTCAAGGTCCGCAAGCTGCTGCTGGCGGCGGCGGTGGAGATTGCCAAGGAGTACTACCTGGGCGTGGTGGTGGACCGGGCGAAGCGCGTGCCGGTGCTGATGGCCAGCGCCGAGGGCGGCGTGGAGATCGAGGAGGTGGCGGCCCGCAACCCGGACGCGATCAAGAAGGCCTGGTTCCACCCGCATCTGGGGTTCCAGAAGTTCCAGGCCGCGGGGCTGGCGGCGGACATCGGGCTGAGAGGCGCGCCGGCCAAGGCCGCGGCGGACATCATGTACAAGCTGGCGGCGCTGTTTGCGGAGAAGGACTGTTCGCTGGCCGAGATCAACCCGCTGGTGCAGACCAAGTCGGGCGAGATCCTGGCGATCGACGCGAAGTTCAACTTCGATGACAACGCGCTGTTCCGGCACCCGGACATCGCGGAGATGTTCGACGCCAGCGAGGAGAACCCGGCCGAACTGCGGGCCAAGGAGCACAACCTCAGCTACATCGCGCTGGACGGGAACATCGGCTGCCTGGTGAACGGGGCCGGGCTGGCGATGAGCACCATGGACATCATCAAGCTGCACGGCGGCGAGCCGGCGAACTTCCTCGACGTGGGCGGCAGCGTTTCGCCCGAGGGCGCGGTGGAGGCGTTCCGCATCATCCTGGCGGACGCGAAGGTCAAGGCGGTGCTGGTGAACATTTTCGGCGGCATCGCCAAGTGCGACGTGATCGCCGACGCGCTCATCAAAGCGGCCAGGGAGGTCGGCTTCCGCGTGCCGGTGGTGGTGCGGCTGGAAGGGACAAACGTGGAGATCGCGCGGAAGATGCTGAAGGAGGCGGCGATCCCGCAGCTCCAGCCGGCGAGCGATCTGACGGACGCGGCCAAGCGGGTGTGCGCATGCGTGTGAGGCCAGCGTGGGCACGGGAAGGATCAGGCTGCTGAGCATTCGAAACTATCGCAGCATTGCGAAGGCTCAGATACGGCTTGGGAACCTGACGATTTTCGTTGGACCGAAGGGCGCCGTAAAGGGCCACGTGCTCGACGCCCGCAACGTCATCGTCGTTCAGGCCGGCCGCCTCGACTGGGACTGCATTCACGCCTGTTGCAACAAGCTCGGCACACGCGAGCGGCTGGAGGAAGTCCGCCGGTCCATCCCGCCGCTGCAAACTGCCGAAACTCGTATTGACCGCCGCCGCGCTCCGTCCTACATTCATGCTGGATGTGTTCGTTGGCCTCGTATTTCGCGGTGCTGATCACGCTCGTCTGCCCGGTGCTCTGCGGCCTGGACGCCGACCGCGCCGAGTCGGGTCGCGCATGCCCCGTCGACGCAAGCGCGCCCGTGCCTGGCTGCGGGGAGGGCGCGCCCGTCGCGCCGGACGGCGCTCCGTGTTCGGGACAATCCTGCCTGTGTTCTCCCTACGTCCTGCATCTTCCCAAGCCGGGCCAGCCGGCTGGGGAACCGGACCTTGCGCAGCCGCCGCACGCCGGCGAGCGCGTGGCTGGGTCAGCCGCGTTCCTGCCGGCGCGCGCCGCGCTGCTCGATGTGGGCCGCCACCTGGCGGACGCCCATTGCCAACCGGGACATGCTCTTCCCCTGCTGATCTGATTCTCCACGCACGCATCGCGCTCGCACGGTAGCGCCCGGATCGATCTCCGGGGCGCTGCGACGTGTTCGCAGTTTCCGCCAACCGGCGCACGGCTCATTCGGTTTCGCCGTACCGCACCGCGCCCGCGCTGCCGTTGTGGACGCGGCGCGGATGGAATGTCGAGCCGTTCTGGAAATCGCTGTGGGTTGGCGTCGGCCCATGTCCCCTTGAGGTCAAGCAATGCCATCGCAGGATCAGAATTCCCAATCCGCGTCTTCGCCCGCCTCGCCTGCGCCGGATCGCAGCCCGCCAGTCAGCCTCGCGCGGAACGCAAGCGTGCTGGCGGCGGCGGCCCGCGCCGTCCCGACGCTGGTTGTGCTCGCGCTGCTCGGCGGCGTCGGCTACTGGGGGCACGTGAACGAATGGCGCGCCCCCAAGTTCGCGTCACTTTTCGGAAGCCCGCCGCCGATCGAACCCGAAGACTGGTGCGATGAGCACGCGGTCCCGGAATCCACGTGCGTCAAGTGTCACCCGGAACTGCTGGGCGCCAGCGCCGTTGATTGGTGCAAGGAACACGGCGTCCCCGAATCGCGCTGCACGGCGTGTCATCCCGACATTCTCACTCGCGGCGTCGCCGGCGACTGGTGCAAGGAACACGGCGTGCCGGAATCCAACTGCACGCTGTGTCACCCGGAGATCGCCGTCCGCGGAGCGCCGCCGGCATCGCCTCTGGGCGCGACGGTGGTCTCCATAGAAGGGCCCCCCCCGGAGGAGATTCCGGCGCCGATCAAGAACCCGGCGACGTGCCAGATTCACGCCTTGCGCGTGCAGTTTGCCTCTGTCGAGGCCATGCGAAAGGTCGGGCTTGAATTCGCCGGCGTCACCGAACGTCCGTTCGCGACGACGGTCTCGGCCAATGCCGAGACGACGTACGACCGCACGCACCTGGCGCAGGTCGCGTCGCGCGTGCCGGGAGTCGCGTGGCGCGTCGAGCGGGAGATCGGGGAGTCCGTCTCGAAGGGCGAAGTTCTGGCGATCATCGACTCGGCCGAAGTGGGCGATGCCAAGGCCGAGCTGCTCCAGGCCGCGGCCCAGCTCGAAGTTCGGCGGAAGGCCCTCGGCCGCGTCGAGCGGCTGCTTCCCCAGGGGATCACCACCCTGGCTGACGAGCAGGCGGCCGCGGCCGCCGTCCGCGAAGCGGAGATTCGGCTGTTCAATGCCCGCCAGGCGCTCGTCAACCTGGGGCTCGACGTTCCGGCTGATTTCTCCGCGGCGACGGACGAGCGCGCGCTTCAGTTTCTCGGGCTGCCGGAGGCGTTGCGCCGTTCGCTCGACCCCGCTTCCGCGTCGGCGAACCTCGTCCCGATCCTGTCTCCGCTCGACGGCGTGGTCCTCGCGCGCGAGGTCGTCGCGGGAGAGATGGTTGATTCCTCGCGGCCGTTGTTCACCGTAGCCGACACGCGTCGGCTGTGGCTGATGATCGACGTGCCCCAAACGCAGATGGGCCTGCTCGCGCTGGGGCAGCCGGTCCGCTTTCGCCCGCAGGGCCGGGACGACGCCGCATCCGGCCGAGTCTCGTGGATCAGCACCGCCGTCGATGAGCGGACCCGCACCGTACGCCTCCGCGCCGAGCTCGACAACGCCGACGGGCGGCTGTTGTCCGGCATGTTCGGACGTGCGGAGATCACGGTCCGCAGCTCGCCCGAAGCGATCGCCGTTTCAAGCGAAGCGATCCAGTGGGAGGGCTGCTGTCATGTCGTCTTTGTTCGCGTCGGCGAGGCGATCTTCGCGCCGCGCAAGGTCCGGCTCGGAGCGACGGACCGGCTGCACCGCGAGGTGTTGGCGGGACTGTCGCCTGGCGAGGTCGTTGTCACCGCCGGCAGCCACGTGCTCAAGTCCGAGCTGCTCAAGAGCAACCTGGGCGCAGGTTGCTGCGGCCAGGAATAGCCCGTCCGGGAGCCGTCATGTTCGTCAACTGGCTCATCGACTGGTCGCTGCGACACCGGCTCATTGTGCTGGGCATGGCCGCCGTGTTCACGGCGTTCAGCCTCGCGGCGCTGCGCCATCTCAACATCGACGCGTTCCCCGACACGACGCCGGTGCAGGTGCAGATCAACACGGTCGCGCCGGCGCTCGGCCCGGAGGAGATCGAGCGTCAGGTCACAATCCCGGTGGAGCAGTCCATCGGCGGCCTCCCCGGCCTGGCGAACCTGCGCTCGGTGTCGAAGTTCGGGCTGTCCCAGGTGGTCGCGACGTTTGACGACGACATCGACGTGTACTTTGCGCGGCGACTCATCGACGAGCGCCTGGGTGCGGTGGAGCTGTCGGCGGGAATCTCGCGGCCGGAGCTCGGACCGGTCGCCACCGGCCTGGGTGAGGTGTTCCATTACATCGTCACGTCGCCGACGCGCGACCTGACCGAGCTGCGCACGATCCAGGACTGGGTGATTCGGCCCGTGCTTCGCAGCGTTCCCGGCGTGGCCGAGGTCAACAGTTGGGGTGGCTTCGAGAAGCAGTTCCAGGTCCGCATCGACCCGGATCGACTGATCCAGTACGGCGTGTCCTACGATGAAGTCCTCGACGCGGTGCGCGACAACAATCTGAACGCCGGCGGCGGCAGCATCGCCGTCGGCGGCGCCATGCGGCTCGTGCAGGGGTTGGGCCGCGTCTCGACGCCGGAAGAGATCGGCGGCATCGTCATCAAGGCGCAGGACGGCGTGCCGATCCACGTCCACGACGTGGCGGAGGTCGAGGTCGGCGCTGAAATCCGCCGCGGCGCCGTGACGTACGGCGGGCGGGGCGAGGCCGTGCTCGGACTGGGTTTCATGCTCATCGGGCAGAACACGCATGACGTGACGACGCGCCTCAAGCGACGGCTCGACGAACTCCGGCCGTCGCTCCCGCCGGACGTTCGTGTGGAGCTGGTCTATGACCGCACGGAGCTGGTGCGGCACGTGCTCGATTCGGTCCGCCGGAACCTGTTCGAGGGGGCGCTGCTGGTCGTCGCGGTGCTGTTCGTATTCCTGGGCAGCCTGCGCGCGGGGCTGATGGTGGCGCTGGCGATCCCGCTGTCGATGCTGTTCGCATTCAACGGCATGCTTCAGGCCGGCATCGCCGGCAGCCTAATGAGCCTGGGCGCGATCGACTTCGGACTGGTGGTGGACAGCGCCGTGATCCAGATCGAGAACGTCTCGCGGCGGCTGTCGCAGAACCGCAGCCGTCGCGGCGCGATCCAGGTGGTCCGCGACGCGGTGCTCGAAGTCCGCAAGCCGACCATGTTCGGCGAGCTGATCATCATGCTGGTGTACGTGCCGATTCTCACGCTGGAAGGCGTCGAAGGCGGGATGTTTCGGCCGATGGCGCTGACGGTCGTGTTCGCGCTGCTGGGCTCGCTGGTGCTTTCGCTGACGCTCATGCCGGTTCTGGCCACGTTCCTGCCGCAAGCGGAACGGGCGGGCGAGCCGCTCATCGTGCGACTCCTCCAGCACGTGTACCGGCCGGTGTTGCACTTCGTCATGCGGCACAGCGCGGCGGTGCTGGGACTCGCCGCGGGGGCGCTGTTGGCGGCGGGGATCATCGCGCGCAGCCTCGGCGCCGAGTTCATCCCGCGCCTCTCCGAAGAAGCCGTCGCGCTGAACGTGGTGCGGCTCGCAGGGACCGACCTGGGAGAGACCGTGCGTTACAACACACGCATCGAACAGGTTCTCCTCGCCGCGTTCCCGGATGAAATCCGGCACGTCTGGAGCCGATCCGGCACCGCCGAAGTCGCGACCGACCCGATGGGCGTCGAGCTGACGGACACGTTTCTGACGCTCACGCCGCGGAGTCAGTGGAAGCGGGCCTCGTCGCAGCCCGAACTCGTGGAGCGGATTCAGCGCGAGCTGCGGGACATGCCGGGCCAGAAAATCCTCTTTACGCAGCCGATCGAAATGCGGATGAACGAGATGATCGCCGGCGTGCGCGGCGACGTGGTCCTGAAGCTCTACGGCGACGACCTCGAAACGCTCCACCGAATCTCCGGCGAGATCGGCGCGGTGCTCGGCGCCATTCGCGGAGCTGCGGACCTTGCCGCCGAGCAGCTCCTCGGTCAGCCCGTGCTTCAGGTGCGCGTCGACCAGCAGGCGCTGGCGCGCTACGGCGTGCCGGCCCGGGCCGTAATGGACATCGTTGAGTCCATCGGCAGCAAGCCGCTCGGCGACGTGATCGAGGGCCAGTTGCGTTTTCCGCTCGTGGCCCGGCTTCCGGAGCGTTATCGCACGGACGCGCGGGCGATCGGCGAAATGCTGCTGCCGGCTGCCGGCGGAGCGCGCATCCCCCTGTCCACGCTCGCGGCGATCGAAGAGGCCGAGGGGCCGGCCACGATCACGCGCGAATGGGGCCAGCGGCGCACAACGGTCCAGGTCAACGTGCGCGGCCGCGACGTCGCGGGCTACGTCGCGGAAGCGCAGCGGCGAATCCGCGCGAACGTCGCGCTTCCTTCCCCGCGCTACCGCATCGAGTGGGGCGGCCAGTTCGAGCACTACGAGCGCGCTCGCGATCGCCTGATGGTCGTCGTGCCCGTCGTGCTTGCGGTCATCTTCGGTCTGCTCCACGTCACGTACGGCAGCGTCGCCGACGCGCTGCGCGTGTTCGTCGGCGTGCCGTTCGCCGTGGTCGGCGGCGCGGCGGCCTTGTGGGTGCGCGACATGCCGTTTTCGATCTCGGCCGGCGTCGGGTTCATCGCGCTTTCGGGCGTGGCCGTGCTCGGGGAGATGGTCCTCGTCTCGCACGTCCGCCAACTCCTGGCGCGCGGCGTCCCCCTGCGCGAGGCGCTGGAGACCGCCGCGCTCACCCGGCTGCGCCCCGTGCTCATGACGGCGCTGGTCGCGGCGCTGGGATTTGTTCCGATGGCGATCAATACCGGCGTGGGCGCCGAGGTGCAGCGTCCGCTCGCCACCGTCGTGGTCGCCGGGGTGATCAGCAGCACGCTGCTGACGCTGTTCGTGCTGCCGGCGATCTACGTGGCGTTCGGCGCGTCAGCCCCGGGTGCGCGGCGCGCTGACCGCGCGGAGACCGAGACGCTGCTTGAAATGGAACGAACGCACCGCGAGGCCGATGACGACGTGGGATGCGAAACCGCTCGACTTGCCGGCCCGATGCCGTGACGTCAAGTGCTGCATCGGAACCCCTGGTGCACGGGCGCGAGCGAAGTGGATCAGGGCGGTGTTGGCGAGTTTGCGGCGGCTTCTCCACCGCAGGTGACCGCTCCCTTGCGATCGCGGCTCGGTCGGAGCGCCGGATCGCGGGTCGGCGGGCGCTGCGTGCATGGCTCATCGCCGCGGCGGCTCAACGCGAACGCCCGCACGCGTCAGCGCCTCGCGCACGCTACGTGCAATCCGGACGGCGCCGAACGTGTCACTGTGAACGCAGATCGTCTCCGCCCGGACGCTCAGGCAACCGCCTTCCGCATCGCGAACGTCCTCGCCCGTTGCGATCGCGACCGCCTGCGCGGCGGCCTCGGCCGGATTGTCGATCAGCGCGTCCGGTTTGCTGCGCGGCCGCAGCGAACCACCCGGCTCGAAGCGGCGATCGGCGAACGCCTCTGCGACCACGTGGAACCCCAGCCCGCGCCACACGTCGAGCGCCGGCGCGCCGGCCAGCCCAACGAGGAAAACTTCGCCGCGCACGCGGCCGACGCCGCGGGCCACCGCCTCGGCGACCGAGCGCTCGCGCATCGCCGCGTGATACAGCGCGCCGTGCGGCTTGACGTGAGAGAGCTTCCCGCCGCAACGCTCGACGATGCGCAGCATCGCTTCCACCTGCGCGGCGACCGCGTCCTCGAGTTCGCTTGCGGCCATGTCGCACCGCATGCGCCCGAAGTTCACGCGGTCGGGATAGGCCGGATGCGCGCCGATGGCGACGCCCCGCGCCAGCGCCGCCGTGACGGTGCGCAGCATGCTGCGTTCGTCTCCGGCGTGCCCGCCGCAGGCGACGTTCGCAGAGCTGACGATGCCGAGGAGCTCGAGGTCGTCGGCGATGCCCGCGGCATCCTCGCGCTCGCCGAGGTCGCAGTTGAGATCGATCGAAGCGGCGCTCACGCGATTTCCTTTCCGCGCGTTTCCGGCAGCAGGAGCACGAGCCCCGCGCCGGCCGCGTACAGCACCGACGTGGCGCCGAGCGCCAGGCCCAGCCCGTAGCGGTCGGCGAGCGCCCCGATGATCCAGGGCGCCAGCGCGCTGGCGGCCCGCCCGGCGTTATAGCAAAAGCCCTGCGCCGAACCGCGCACCGCGGAGGGGAACAATTCCGCCAGCATCGCGCCGAAGACGCTGAAATAGCCGTGTCCCAGGAAGCCTACGATCGGTCCGAGCGCCATGAGCGTCCACTCGCTGCGCGCGCTGCCGCCGTAAATCGGCACGATCGCCGCCGCGCCCAGCACGAAGGCGATGAAGGTGGGCCGCCGGCCGAAGCGATCGGCCAGGAACCCAAAGCTGGCGTAGCCCAGGAAGGCGCCGATCTGCATGACGACGATCCACGGCGTCGACTTCACGATTCCCAGGCCGGCGCCGCCCGTGTCGCGGCTCGCCAGGTAGGTGGGCACCCAGGTGAACAGGCCCCAGTACGAGAACAGCAGCGCCGTCGTCGTGGCCGTGGCGATCAGCACGCGCGACCGCAGCGGCGGCCGCAGCAACGGCGCCAGCGACATCCCGCGGCGTGTGCCCGTTTCGCGTGGTGCTTTCCACACGTCCGGCTCCGGCACGCCGCGACGAATCCAGATCGTCAGCAGAGCCGGCAAGAGCCCCGCCAGGAACAGCGGCCGCCAACCCCAGACGGGGATGATGAGCGCGCCGAGCGCCGCGGCGAGCATGTACCCGATCGCCCAGCCGGACTGCATCAGGCCGATTGCCTTGCCGCGATGTCGCGCCGGCCACGTCTCCGCGACCAGCACCGCCCCCGCCGACCATTCACCGCCCATTCCCAGCCCGACGAGGATGCGCCAAAGCACGAGCTGCGTGAGGTTCTGCGACGTCGAGGTCAGCGCGGTGAACAACGAGTACGCCAGGATGGAGACGATCAGCATCCGCACGCGGCCGAATCGGTCCGCCAGCACGCCGCTCGCGATGCCGCCGAGGGCGGAAGCGACCAGCGTGGCGGACGCCACGGCGCCGGACTGGGCGCGGGAGAGGTGAAATTCCGCGCCGATCGCGCCCAGCGCGATGATGTAAAGCGTTACATCCATCGCGTCGAGCATCCAGCCCGCACCGGCCGCCACGAGCGCGCGCCACTCGCGCGGGCCGACTTCGCGCCACCAGTGCGTCGGCGCTGCGTCGTTCATCGCGGAGGCACCTCCTCGTTCAGCCGCCGCTCCTGCTCCGCGTGCAGCGCCCGAGCTTCACCGCGCGAGACGCGCTCGAACCGCAACCGCCGAGCGGGGGCAAGCTGCCCCAGCACAGGGAGATCGACCGCGGCCACGCACGCGATGACGGGATAGCCGCCCGTTGTCGGGTGATCGACCAGCAGCACGATCGGCGCGCCGGACTCCGGCACCTGTACGGCGCCGGGCATCATCCCCTCGCTCTGCATGCGCCCGCCGTGCGGCGATGAGCCGATCCGCCCGCACAGTCGAAGGCCGGCGCGGTCCGATTGCATCGACACCTCAAACGTCGTGGACCAGAACGCCGCCACGGCGTCCGCATCGAACGCGTCGGCATGCGCGCCATGCACGGCGCGCAGCGTTCGGCGGGCCAGCGGCGTCTCGCATAGCCTTTGGGCGCGCCCGGCCGTCGCCGCGTCGGCGCGCGGCCCGGCATCTCGTCCCACGACGAGTTCATCGCCCGCACGCAGCGCCCGTCCGGCCAACCCGCCGAACCCGCCGGCCAGGTGCGTCGAGAGGCTGCCGAGCACGTCGGGCACGGCGATCCCCCCGGCCACGCACAGGTAGACGCGCACGCCGCCGCGGATCGGTCCCACCCGCAGCCGCTGCCCCATGCGCATGTCAAACGGCGCCCAGGCCGGCGCAAAGCGCTCGCCGCTGTTGCTCTCGATGCGTGCGGCGGTCATGGCGCCGGCAAGCACGATGCTCGCGTCGCGCAGAAACTCGAACGTCCCGCCGACCAGCGTCATCTCCAGCGCGGCCGCGCCGTCCACGTTCCCGACCAGCCGGTTGCCGACGCGCAACGAGAGCGCGTCCGCCGCGCCGCCGCGCGACACGCCGATGGCGCTCCACCCCGGACGTCCGAGGTCCTGGACGGTGGTGAGCACGCCCGGGTCGAGCACGCGAATCGTCGCCGGTTCACTCATCGCCCCGCGGCTCCGCAAGAAGCTCCCGGAACTCCGTCAGGTGGACCGGCCGAAAGCGCACTCGGTCCCCGACGGTCAGCAGCGACGGCTTTTCACGGCGCGCGTCGAACATCACCAGCGGCGTGCGGCCGATGAGCCGCCAGCCGCCCGGAGACGCCCGCGGATAGATGCCGGTCTGCTCGCCGGCGATGCCGACGCTGCCGGCCGGCACGCGCACACGCGGCGTCTGGAGGCGCGGCGTCGCAAGTTGTTTCGGCAGCCCGCCGAGATACGCGAACCCGGGCGCGAAGCCGATGAAGTGCACGACGTACCCGGGTTCCGCGTGCAGCCGCGCCACGTCGCGGACGTCCAGTCCGTGAAGCCGGGCGACATCCTCGGCGTCGGGCGCGCACGGCGGCTCGTAGCAGATGGGGATTTCAATCACGGAGCGCGGAGCGGCGTCTGGAACATCGTCCGCGCGGGAAAGCACGCGGCGCGTCTCAGCGAGTGCACGCTCCTCGTCAAGCGTGCGCAAGTCGAATTCGAGCAGGAGCGTGCCGTACGCGGGCGTGATTTCGACCAGTCCCGGCGGTCGGCCGCGTTCCAGCGCGGCGAGCGCCCGGCGCACGCGCGCCTGCGCCCGCTCCGCATCGGCGGCCGGCAGCGAGATCCGCAGGTGCCTCTCGCTCGCCCAGTTCCATCGCATGTCCCGATCAGCATCGATCATGCCGCGATTCTAGGCCCGATCCCGGCGAACTGCGGCTCCCGCTCGAGGCGCTGTACGGCTGGTCTGAACATCGACCGCGCCTCGCGCGGGCAAGCCGGCGACCTTCGCGAACGCGACGGGAACCGGCCTACAATGATTGATGGGGGCTTCACTCGGACTGCCCCTCCCGGCTCCGCCCGGCGTATCGAACGCTCGGGCGGCGGACGCGGATCGCGCGGCAGGCGGCGGGGCGGGGCACCTCCCGCACGCGGCCAAGGAGGCGTGACATGTCTTCGTCGCTGGGAATCGACCGCCTGATCGAACGGCAGTTGCGGAACTGGGAGCTGGCCCGCGCGCAGCGGCTGGCGGCGGATGCCGGGGACGACGACCACCGGGTGGAGCAGTTTGTCGCGCTCTCGCGCGAGGTCGGCTGCGATGCCGGGACGATCGGCAAGCTCCTCAGCGAACGCCTCGGCTGGCCCGTGTTCGACAAGGAATTGCTGGACCAGATGGCCGAAAACGACGCCATCCGCGCACGTCTCTACGAGCGCATGGACGAGCGCGACACGACGTTCGTCGAAGCGGTCCTGCGCGTGCTGCTGATGGGCGACTTCGGCCGCAGCGACTATTTCCGCCGGCTGAGCGAGACCGTGCTGGCGCTGGCCCGGCAGGGGCGGGCGGTCTTCGTCGGACGCGGCGCCGACCTGATCCTGCCGCGTGAATACGGCCTGCGCGTGCGGCTCGTGGCGCCGCTGGAGCGGCGCGTGTCGAACTTCGCGCAGCGCTACGGATGCGACGAGGACACGGCGCGCCTGCGAATCGAGCGCATCCAGCGCGACCGTGCGGACTTCGTCCAGCATCACTTCCGACGCGCGCCTGAGGACATGACGCGCTTCGACCTGACGCTCAACATCGAGCGCTTCACGCCGCAGCAGGCGGTCGACCTGCTGTTGTTCGCGCTGCGCCAGCGCGGCGTGATTGCGTAGAAGCGGACTTCGACCGCGATCGATTGCCACTGTCGGCGAAAGGGCGGCCTTCGACCGCGACTCGCCCAGACCGCGGTGTTGCTCGAATGGAATCCTCGGCCCCTTGAACGGAGTCACCCCGCCGGCGCCCGCGAGCCGAAAGCGATTCCGGCACGTCCATCCCGGCCGAGCGCGGGCGAGGCGGAGAAATCCTCGCGCGAGCGGCGCGCCGCTCGCACGCCGGGCGCGCGCTGGCGAATCCGAACGCGCCTGAGTACGCTTTTGCCCGCTCGATCCGGCTTCGCGGCGCGCGGCCGCCCGGCGAGAGGATTCCGCGCTGGAAGCGAACGCGCGCCGCGGAGCGCGGCGTCGGCGCGGCGTTCGGAGCCCCTCCGGGAGATGTGGAGGCCAAGTTGCTGCTGACGGCGTACGTGCCGGAGTTCCCGAACTGGGGGCTCACCGCCTGGTTCTGGATCACGGCCCTGCTGAGCCTGATCTGGCTGCGCCGGCATATCGATCTGAACCGCGGCGCCGGGCCCGAGCTGCGGCCCGACGAACCCGGACCGCCGGACGATCAGCTTCCCGCGCTCTCGGTCCTGGTCGCGGCCAAGGATGAGCAGGCCAACATCGGGCGCTGCGTGTCCGGCCTGCTCTCGCAAGATTACCCACACGTTCAAGTCATTGCGATCAACGACCGCAGCTCGGATCGCACGGCGGAGATCATCGACGGTTTGGCCGCGACCGACGCGCGTCTGCAAGCCGTGCACGTGCGCGAACTTCGCGACGGATGGTTCGGCAAGAACAACGCCATGCGCGAGGGCGTCGAGCGCGCCTCGGGCGAATGGCTGTGCTTTTCCGACGCCGACTGCGCCTACGATTCGACCCGCCTGCTGAGTTCCGCGATGCGCTTCGCGCTGCGCGAGAAGACCGACTTCCTGTCGGTCCTGCCCGAGCTCGAGGTCGGCTCGCTCTGGGAGCGGATCGTGCAACCCGTCGCCGGCGCGATCATGGTTTTCTGGTTCCCGCCGCACAAGGTCAACGACCCGGCGTATCCGCACGCCTACGCCAACGGCGCGTTCATGCTCATGTCGCGCGCGGCGTACGTGCGCCTGGGCGGGCACGAACCCGTCCGCGCCACGCTCAACGAGGACATGCATCTGGCGCGCCGCGCCAAGCGGCTCGGCGTGCGGCTGCGCGTGATCCGCGGCGGCCGGCAGTATCGCGTGCGAATGTACACTTCGTTTGCGCAAATTTGGCGCGGCTGGAGCCGGATTTTCTACGGCTGCCTCGGGACGTTGCCGCGGCTGCTGGGCAGCGTCTGCATGCTTACGATCTTCAGCGTTTCGCCGTATCTCACGCTGCCGCTCTCGCCGCTGATGGGCGGAGACTGGCCGTGGATGGCAGCGGCCGCGGCGGCCGCGATCCTCTCGCAGCAGTCGATTCTGTGGCGGCTGTACCCGATCACCGGCAACCCGGCGCCGTGGGCGCTCACGTACCCGCTGGGCGCAGCGCTGTGCCTGGGGATGACCATCAACGCGATGCGCCGCCTTGGGGGCGGGGCGACGACGAGCTGGCGCGGCACGGTGTACCGCGGCGGCGCTGTGGCGAGCGACCGCCAGTCCGTCCGCGTCGGCTGAGCGGGGCGAAACCGCGTGGCCCGCGCGCGGAACGCGTGCGGGAAGGCCGAGTGTCATGCCGACGGCCGGGCGCCACGCGGACGGCTTTTGCGTCGGCATGGTGTCTCGCTCGGGCCTCCGCGGACGCCGAGTTCCTTGCCGCAAGCGCGCTGGTACGGGCGGTCGTTGCAGCTCGCTTGCAACCGTGGATTTCACGTCTGACCACCGCAAGCACCTGACGCGCGAGGTCCGCGACCAGGACGGACAGGTTGTGTACGACATCTCGTACACCTACGATCCGTTGGTCAACCGCAAGACGCGCATCGACGCGATCGCCCAGCAGCGCGTCGATTACACGTACGACACGGATTATGAAAACCCGCTCGATCTGGACTATCCCACGCGCCACAACCGGTTGGTACAATACGTGGTACGGGCGGGCGTGGATCCGAACGCCCCCGTGGTGCGCACCGTGAAGTACACGTACTGGCTTACTGGAAACGCCACGAATATCACGGTGAAGGACGAGTACTATGCGGGTGGTGCGGGCGTCCCGCCCGCGCCGGGCGATTCGAACGACTACGACCGGTACCACGACCTCGCGCTCTATTACTTCACGAATGGCCAGCTTTG
>JABRWC010000087.1:0-25781 GCA_039961675.1 Phycisphaerae bacterium | reverse complement strand
CTCGCGCAGCAGGACGGAATGCAGGTGCTCCGCTATCGCCGACCGCGGCTCTCGGCGTTTCATCCGCGCCGCCACCACGCGGCCGTGCGGGCCGCCGCGGAGCAGGCGCGCGCCGCGTTCGGCGACCAGCGCTGGGACGTGGTACACATGCACACGCCGTTCACCGGCGAGGGTGTGCAGCGTGCTCTCGGGCGCGGGCCGCGCTACATCTACACGATGCACTCGCCGGCGGTCCTGGAGCAGCGCATCAACTGGGGCACACAGGGGCTGTCGGGGCGCATGAAGCTCCTGCTCGGACAGGGCGCGCTCCGCCGACACGAGCGGCGCGTCCTAAGCGAGTGCGAGTCCATCCACACGCTCTCGTGCTTTACACGCGACCGCATTGAAGAGTTCTACGGGCTGGGCGATCGCGTCCGCGTGATCCCCCACTGGCGCCGGCCGGGGATGCAGCGCCGCTGCACGAAGTCACAGGCCCGCCGGGAGCTCGGTTGGCCGGACGACGGCCCCCTGTTTTTCACCGTACGCATTCACGGACCGCGCTACGGCATCGACGACGCGATTCGCGCCGCAGCCCCCCTGCTCGCGCCGCGCAACGCGCGCTTCGCCATCGGCGGCGACGGCCCGCTCACGCCGGCGTTCAAGCGGCTCGCCGACGAACTCGGCTGCGCGGAACGCGTGCGGTTCACCGGACGGCTCAGCGACGAGGCGCTGGCACTCGCCTACCAGGCCGCGGACCTGTTCGTCCTCCCGACGCGCGCCCTGGAGTGCTTCGGGCTGATAACCATCGAAGCGCTTTCGTACGGATGCCCGGTTCTCAGCACCGATGCCGCCGCGATCCCCGAGACGATGAACCTGATTCTCCCGGACTTCGTAGTGCCTGCGGGCGATGTGCAGGCTCTCCGCGCGCGAATGGACGACTTTCTCTCGGGCCGCCTGGTCGCGCCGCCGGAGGAAGCTCTCGTACGGTTCGTCGCGGAGCGGTTTGACGCGGCCGTCGTGACACCGCAGATTCTCGCGCTGCTCGAAGGATCCGCCGGTCCCGGGGCGACGGGGCCGGCCGGCTCGACGGCCCCGCATTTCGGAAAGGCATGACCGACCCGTGCTCAGGCTTGCGATCAACGCCGTGTCGCTGGCGCCCGGCGGAGGGCTGAACGGCCTGCTGGGGTACCTCCAGGCGTGGCGCGAGTCGGACGCGGCGTTGCGCATCACCGTGTACGCCTCGCGTCAGAAGGTGCTCGACGACGTACGCGCCGCGCGGCCGGACGTGCGCGTCGTGCCGTTCGCGGTCGGGGCCGGCTCGGCCCGGCACTTCGTGCTGCAACAGCGGACGCTGGGCCGAGTCATCGAGGCCGACGGCGCCGACGTCATCATGACCACGCAAAGCGCCGTGGGACGCTGCCGCATCCCGCAGCTCGTTCACCACCGCAACCTCAAGCGCTTTCAGCACCAGGGCGTCTGGCGGCGGCTGCGCACGCTGGCGCTCGACGAGACGCTCAAGGACCTGGCGGCGCGCCGCGCGCTGCGGATTTCCGCGTGCAACGTGTTCATTTCCGACTACCTGCGGCGCGAGGCGGAGAAGCTCGCGCCCGACTCAGCGCCGCGCAACCACGTCGTGCACAACGGTCTGAACCGGGAGATCCTCGCGGCCGCCGAGCGCACCGACGCGCAGTGGGACGGCCGTCCGCAAATTCTCGCGATCACCTCCCCCGCTGAGCACAAAGACAACCCGACGCTGATCCGTACGCTGGCGCGCCTGCGGCAACGAGAGCCCGACGTGGATTGGCGCGTTTGGCTCGCTGGCACCGGCAACTGGTCGTCCGTGAAGCAGGAGGCGGCCCGCCTCGGGGTCCTGGATCGCGTCGAGTTCCTCGGTTATCTCAACCACGCGCAGATGGAGCCGTTCGCCCGCCGGGCGGCCTGCCTCGTCTTCACGAGCGTGCTCGAGGGCTTCGGCAATCCCCCGCTGGAGGCCATGGCGCGCCGCTGCCCGGTCGTCGCGTGCAACTGCACAGCGATTCCGGAAGTCGTCGGCGACGCGGGAATCCTGGTCGAACCGGGCAGCGACGAGCAGTTCGCCGACGCCGCTTCGCGCCTGCGCACCGACCGCGGGCTGCGGGATTCACTGATCGCACGCGGGCTGGAGCGGATTCGGCGTTTCACGTGGACGAATTCCGCGGCGGCCATGCAGCGGCTGCTGACGCAGTGCGCCAGCACCGGCGCGCGCCAGCCGGAAGCCGCGCCACCGGCGCGACGCGCGGAAGGGGAAATCTGAATGTGTGGAATCGCGGGCATCGTGGCGACGAGACGCGAGGTGGTGGAAGCGGTGCTGCCGGCGATGACCGGCGCCGTTCGCCATCGCGGACCGGACGACTCGGGGCAGGCGATCGTTGACGTCGGCGCCAACGTGCTCGGCCTCGGTCATCGCAGGCTCTCGATCATCGACCTCTCGCCGGCCGGCCACCAGCCGATGCAGAACCCGCAGACGGGCGACCTGATCATCTTCAACGGCGAGATTTACAACTTTCCGGCGCTGCGCGAAGAGCTGTTGCGCGAGGGCGTGCAATTCGCCGGACACAGTGACACGGAGGTGCTGCTGTACGGCTTGCGGCGCTGGGGCGCCGCGTACATCGACCGACTGGAAGGCATGTACGCGTTGGCGTGGTTCGACCGCCCCAACTGCCGACTGCTGCTGGCCCGTGACCCCGTCGGCATCAAGCCGCTGTATTTCGCTTGGCGCGGCGACGTGCTGCTGTTCGCCAGCGAGGTCCGCGCAATCGTCGCCAGCGAGCTTGTGCCCAGGCGCCTCGAACGCCGCGCCGTCGCCGGGTTGCTCGCGTACGGCGCCGTCCAGGAGCCGTTCACGATCTTCGAGGGCGTCGAGGCCCTCCCGGCGGGCTGCTGGCAGTCGATCGATTTGAAACGGACCGGGCGCGCCGCCGCAGGCCGCGCGCAGCGCTACTGGACCTTCCCGGAGCCCGACCCGTCGATGGACGAACCGCAGGCGATCGAGCGGCTCCAGGCGACGTTCGAGGCCGCCGCCCGCGACCACCTCATCAGCGACGTGCCCGTGGGCGTGTTCCTCTCGTCCGGTCTCGACAGCACCATCATCGCCTCGCTCGCGGCGCGCCACACGGACCGTCTGCGCACGTTCACCGTCGGCTTCGCCGACCAGCCGCACATGAGCGAGTCCGCCGCCGCGGCCGAAACCGCGCGCCGCATCGGCGCTGAACACACCGACATCCAGATCAACGGTCCCGACGCGCTCGCCGCCTGCCAGGCGTGGATGAGCTCGCTCGACCAGCCCTCGGCCGACGGACTGAACACGTACGTCATCTCGAAGGCCGTACGCAGCCAGGGAATTATCGTGGCGCTCTCCGGGTTGGGCGGCGACGAGCTCTTCGGCGGCTACGGCAGCTTCTCGCTCGTGCCGAAGGTTGCGCGGCTGATCCGCTATGTGTCGTGGGTCCCCGCCGGCGTTCGGCGGGCGCTCGTCGGCGCCGCCACCGTCGGCAGGCCCGAGTCGTTTCGGCAGAAAGCGGCGGACATCGCCTCCGCCGGCGGCGGTACGCTGCCGCTGTTCCTGCAAGCCCGGCGGCTGCTGAGCAACGCCGAGCTCGCGGAACTGGGCGTACCGGCGGCACAGCCGGGGTTGACGGCGGACTTCGTTCCGGAATGCGTCATCGACGAGCTGCGGCCCGACGATGCCGACCGGATCGCGGCGTTGTCGCGGATGGAGTCTCGGCTCTACATGGGCAACATGCTGCTGCGCGACAGCGACGCGAACGGCATGGCGCACGGTCTGGAAATCCGCGTCCCCGCGCTCGATCGGCGAATGCTGGACTTCGGACACGCGATTCCCGGACCGGTCCGCCGCCCGGTGCCCACCGTCGAGAAGCACCTGCTCCGCAAGGCGTTCGCTCCCCTGCTCCGGCCGGAACTCACCGATCAGGCGAAGAAGGGCTTCCAACTTCCGGTCGGCGAGTGGATGGTCGGTCCGCTGCGTGACCTGTGCGTCACCGGGCTGAACGCGGTCAAGGAATCCCGGATGCTGCGCGACGACGCCGTCGAGACGATCTGGCAGACCTTTCTGAGCGAACCCGCGCGCCATCGCTGGGCGCGCGTGATGGTGCTGGTCGTGCTCGGGATGTACATGAACCGGCTCGGCGCGGATGCGGGCGCTCACGTCGAGATGTGAACGACAAGTTTCCTCGCGGCGCCGCGATGTCGGTGCTCCCAGACGTAAACCCCCTGCCACGTCCCCAGCGCCAGGCGCCCCTCGACGATCGGGATGCTCAGCGTGGCCGCCGTGAGTGCGGCCTTGATGTGCGACGGCATGTCGTCCGGACCCTCGGCGGTGTGCGAGTACAGCGCGTCATCCTCGGGCACCAACCGGTTCAGCCAGCGCTCCAGGTCGCGCCGCGCCGAGGGGTCGGCGTTCTCCTGGATCACCAGGCTCGCCGACGTGTGCTGAATCAGCAGCGTGCACAGCCCCTCGCGGCAACCCGACGCGGCGACCGCGGCCTGAACTTGGTCCGTGCACTCGTGCAGTCCCTGGCCGCGGGTGTTGATGACGATCTGCCGGATCATTGCTGGCTCAGTCCGCCCACTTCCAATCGAGGACCTTCAACTCGATGCTTCGGCTTCCGTTCCACTCGCTCGCGATCGGTTCGAACGCCAAGCGGAAGCACCGGTGGTCGTTGAACTCCCCGGCGGACTTGCCGCGGTTGAACGCGATCGCCTTGCGCACGATCACGCGTCCGTCGCCGCCAGCCTGCCGTACCGCGAGCTGAAGGTGGTTCCCGTTTCCCACGACGCGCGGCGGAGCCGCCAGCTCGACGTCTGCCGTCGCCAGCATCGGCCGCGGATTGCCGGACCCGAACGGTCCCATTTTCTGAAGCGGCGTGATGAGGTCCGGCAGGAGCGCCTGAAGCGAGACCTGGTCATCCAGCCGCAGCTTGGGCGTCAGGTCAGACTGCGTCAGCCGCCGCGCCGCCTCCGCCTGGAACGCATCGGTGAACGCCGCAACCTGACCCGCCTTGACGCGCACGCCCGCGGCCGCGGCGTGCCCGCCGAAGCTGAGCAGGTGCTGCCGGCAGGCGGCGAGCGCCTCGTGCAGTGGGAAGTTGCGGATGCTGCGGCCCGATCCCTGACCTTCGCCGTTCTCCAGCGCAATCAGGATCGTCGGGCGGTGGAACCGGTCGACCAGCCGCGCGGCGACGATGCCGATCACGCCGACGTGCCACTTCGCGCTGGCGAGCACGATCGCGCGGCAGCCGTCGCGGTGATAGCCGCGCTCGATGACCAGCGCCTCGGCCTGCTTGAAGATCTCGCGCTCGACGGACTGTCGCCGGCGGTTCTGCCAGTCCAGGTTCTGCGCGATCTGGCGCGCCCGCTCCGGGTCGGCGTGCGTGAACAGCTCGACCGCTTCGCGCGCGTGACCCATCCGTCCGACGGCATTGAGCCGCGGCGCAAGCAGGAAACCAACGTGATAGTCGTCGTACTGACGCTTGCCCGTCAGGCCCGAAACTTCGATCAACGCGTGCAACCCGGGATTCCGCGAGTCGCAGAGCTGTTTGAGTCCGTACGACGCGATCAACCGGTTCTCACCGACCAGCGGCACGACATCGGCCACCAGGCCGAGGGCCGCGAACGCGGTTGCATCGCACAGGTAATCGCGGAACTGCTCGGCCACCCGCGCCGCCCGGCTCAGTTCCATCGACAGCGCCCAGGCGACTTTCAGCGCCACGCCGGCGCCGGACAGGTGCGGATTCGGACTCGCGCGGCCGCACGCCGTCGGATGCACGAGCAGCGCGTCCGGCAGCGACTCGCCGGGCTCGTGGTGGTCGGTGACGATCAGCTCCAGCCCCAACTCGTGCGCGAGCCGGGCTTCCTCGACCGCGGTCACGCCGCAGTCCACCGTCACCACCACGTCCGCGCCTGCGGCGCGAATTCTGCGCAGCGCGTCGGCGTTCAGTCCGTAGCCCTCATCGAGCCGGCTGGGCACGTAATAGTCCACGTTCGCGCCGGCCAGCTTCAGGCCCCACCAGAGGATCGCCGTCGCGGTCACGCCGTCCACATCGTAGTCGCCGTACACGACGATCCTGCACCCAGCCTGCGCCGCGCGGGCCAGACGCCGGCCGGCCTCGACCGCGTTCGGAAGGCTGTCCGGCGGGAGCAGCTCGCGGAACTGCGGCCCGAAGAAGCGCTGCACGTCCGCCGCCGAGCCGATGCCGCGGTTCAGCAGAATCTGGGCCAGAACGGGCGAAATCCGCGCCTCGCCCGCCAGCCGTTCGCGCTCAGGGTGCGGCGGGGCGATGATCCACTCGCGGCTGGGGTGTGACACGGACGCGGAGATGCCGGCTTCCTTTCCGATGAGAAGGTCGGGGCGGGCTGCGACGACCGCCAGCCACAGCGTCCCGTGTCAGTGTACCGAATCGGCCCGCTGCTGTTGAGCGCTGCGGCGCTCTCGTGGCGTGCGGGCCGGCGGACACGTAGAATCCGCGCGTCGCGTCGTCCATTCGGAGCTTCATCATGCCGTCAGCGCCCGACAAACTCCACCGCATCGGCATCCTCACCGGCGGTGGGGACTGTCCCGGCCTCAACGCCGTCATCCGCGTCGTCGCCAAGGCGGCGATCAACATCCTCGGGCTGGAAGTGCTGGGGGTCGAGGACGGGTTCCTCGGGCTGATCCGCAACCGCATGCGCGTGCTGCACAACGAGGACGTCAGCAACATCCTCACCGTGGGCGGGACGATCCTGGGCACCAGCAACAAGGCCGACCCGGCGCGCTTCGCGATCGGAAGGGACAAGGACGGCAAGCCGATCTTCGAGGACGTCACGCCGCGCTGCATCGAGCATCTCCGCGAGCGCGAGATCGACGCACTGGTGTGCATCGGCGGCGACGGCACGATGTCGGGCGCGATGGGCCTGATCCGCGCGGGTATCCCCTGCATCGGCGTGCCGAAGACCATCGACAACGACCTGATGCACACCGACATCACTTTCGGGTTCACCACCGCCGTTCAGACCGCGACCGAGTGCCTGGACAAGATTCACACGACCGCATCCAGCCACCACCGCGTCATGCTGGTGGAACTGATGGGCCGCAACGCCGGCTGGCTCACGCTGGAGGCCGGCATCGCGTCGGGCGCGGACGTGATCCTGATCCCCGAGATTCCCTACGACCTCGACCATGTGTGCGCCTTCTGTACTGACCGCAACCGCAAGGGCAAGCGCTTCACGCTCATCGCCGTCTCCGAGGGCGCCAAGCCCAAGGGCGGGCGGCAGGTCGTCAACAAGATCATCCACGACAGCCCCGATCCCGTGCGGCTCGGCGGCGTGAGCACCGTTTTGGCGGAGGAGATTGCGGCACGTACCCACCTTGAAACGCGCCCGACGATCCTCGGCCACGTGCAGCGCGGCGGTACGCCCTGCGCGTATGACCGGGTGCTCGCGACCGCATTCGGTCACAAGGCGATTCAGCTTGTGGCGCTGCGCGAGTGGAACAAGCTGGTCGTCATGCAGCGCGGGGAAATCGGCGTCGTTCCGATCGAAGCGGTGGCGAACAAGCAGCGTACGGTCGAACTCGACAACCCGCTGATCGGCATGGCCCACGCGGTCGGAACGTGCCTGGGGGATTGAACCTGCGCCGCGACAATTTCGGCCTACGGCGGCTCGCTCGGCCTCGGTGGGCCGTACTTGTCCGCCGCCGATTCAGCCGCGCTCAGCATTTCCGCATACGCCGGATCCAGCGCCGCCGCGCGGTGAAAGTGTTCGCCCGCGAGCTCCACATCGCCCTCCGCCAGCAGCAGCCGGGCCAGGTTGAAGTGGGCGTGTGCGTGGTCCGCGTTCAGCTCGATCGCGCGGCGGAAATGGGCGGCCGCCTGCGCGGTCTCACCGTGACGGGCCAAGACGAATCCGAGGTTGTTGTGAGTCTCGGGATCGTTCGGCGAACCCGCGAGCGCCGCCCGATAGTGCTGGATCGCCTCGTCGTCGCGCCCCAGTTGCGCGAGCAGCACGCCAAGGTTGTAGTGCAAAGTCGGGGCCGGCCTGACGCGCACGAGAGCGCGAAGATGCTCCACCGCGTCCGCGTACCGGCCGGATTCGATGCAGCGCTGCGCAAGGAATTCGTTCGCCGCCGCGGAATCCCGGTTCTGCCGGATCGCCGATTCGCACGCACGCGCGGCGGCGTCCGCATCCCCGCGGCGAAGCGCCAGGCCGGCGAGCTGCTCGAACGCTTCAGCCCGCACGTGGCCGAACTCCTGTCCGCGGCCGACGATCGTCGAGCGCGCGACGCGCTCCAACTCGCGCTCGGCCTCCTTGGCGTGGTCATGGGCCAGCAGAAACCGGGCGTAATCCAGGCGCGTGGGGATGTCCTCCGGCTCCCGTTCCAGCACGCGCTGATAGCAAAGCTCGGCCGTCTCGGTCGCCCCCCGCGCGTCGTTCAGCCCAGCGAGCCGGCGATACAGCGCGGTGGAGCGCGTCAGCCCCCAGCGCTCGCATCGCTCAAAGTGCCCCAGCGCCGTGGCGATCAGCTCGGACGGAAGCGGCTGCCCGTGCTCCTGCATCGAACGCAGCGCGTCAAACGCGCGCTGACCCTGGAACTCGTGCCAACGGATGAACGCGCTGTGCCCGAAGAACGCCGCGAACGCCGCGGCGCCGCAGGCAAACGCGACGCCGCTGCGCGTCAGCCGGCTGGCGCGCTTCAGCTCGACGTTGTTCAGCCGCACGAGCGGGGCGCACACCAGCCGCCAGCACACCACCGCCAAGTAGGCGACGATCACGCCGATCGCCAGCGTCATCAGGAATGGAACCGCGTCGTACAACCCGCGGAAAACCAGCAGCGTCGCGACGAACGCCGCCGCCATCAACACGTCTTCCGCCAGAGTAACGTCGAACGGCCGGCGAAAGTGGCGCCACGAGAGCAGCGGCGCCGGCCGCGTGAAGCCGAAGTCCAGCGAGTTTTTCGGGCAGGCGCTGATGCAATCGAGGTCCTTCAGGCACGCCGGGTTTACGACCTTGCCGTAACGCAACACCTCCTCGTGCACACGCACCTGCGACTGGCAACCGGCCGTGCAGAGCGCGCAGCCGTCGCAATCGCCGACCAGCCGGATGCGCCCCGGCGCGAAGCGGTCGGCGAAACGAAACAGCACGCCGTACGGGCAGCCGTAGGTGCAGAAGCCGCGCGATCCGAGCACGTAGACAATCGCAAAGCCGCAGATCAGGAACGTCAGCGTCGCGATCCACGGCCCCGGCAAGTTGCGCCAGTAGTCCTCCGTGACGAACGACGCCCAGCCCTGCCCGTCGCGGAGCACACGGAGCGCTGCCGCCGAACGGCCGGCCAGCATCCGCTCGAACTGCGGCCAGATGAACATGTAGAACATCGCCGCGGGCGGGACCCAAAGCAGCACGCGCGAGCGGATCGGCTTCGGCCGGATGCGCAGCTTCTCCAGCATCCAGGCGCACAGGTCCTCCAGCGCCAGGATGTGGCAGCCCCACGAACAGAAGAAACGCCCGAAGATCGCGGTCGCAACCATTGCGGCCAGCATGAACAGGAAGCCGGCCGTAACCACGCCCAGTTCGAGCGTGTACAGGACTTCGTTCAGCTCCAGCGGCGCCAGCGTCCGTCCGGCGAGCTTCCAGTGCGCGATGTGCAACCCGAACAGCAGGTAGACGCCGGCCAAACTCGCGGCCCGCCAGCGGCCGTACGAACGCGGGCGCGATGCCGAAGCCGACAGCGGAGTGAGGACAGTGAGCCGCCGGGATCGGTTGCGGTGCGACTGAGACTTCCGCTTCACGGTTGTGGGCAGCTCCGACCGAACTGCGTCAGCAAGGTGCTGAGGTCCGCTATGCCAACCGCGTGGTCGCCGGTGAGGTCCGCTTGTCCATCGTAGGACGGATCGTCCAGACGCGTGCCGTACGCGCTGAGCAGTTGGCTGAGATCGGCAATTCCGACGTGGCCGTCGCAGTCCAGGTCGCCTTCGAAGAACGGGCCGAGGCTGAGCGTGCCGCTGACCATCCGGATCGGCGCGCCCTTGCCGGTCGAAACCCACAGGCCGTAGAGCGTCTGCCCCCAGTCGTCCGTCCCGTTCGCGTCGCGCAGGTGCTCGATGTAATCGCGCGGAAGGTTCTGGTAATAGACCTCGACTTCGGCGCGCTCCGCCCCGGCGGGAATTGCGAAGAATGTATCGCTCCAGTACTGGCCGTCGGCGTACGCTGCGGCCACCACCGGCGCGCCGCCGGCCTCAAAGGAAGCGTTTTCGAATCCCCGCGGCGGAATCCGGTTGTCCTTGACGATTTCGTCGGCCAGCGCCATGTGCGTGGTGCGGCCCGGCGGCAGCCCGGTGGCCGCCGCCGCGTCTTCGCTCAGCCCGACGTGCATCTCGTACACGCGCGTCGAAACCTCATCGAGCACGGCTTCGTTCGCGTCGTACGCGCCGTATTCGCGCAGCAGCACGTCGCCCGGTCCGTACATCCGCACGCTGACCCACATGCGCCGCCCCTCGATGTGGCCGGTCGGCAGCTTGTGGCCCGTCTCGTTGATCACGCGGGCGCTCAGCGAACCGCAGCGCTGGTCGAGCTCCAGTGACGCGGCGCGCTCCAGCATCGAGATCGCCCTTTCCTTCCCTGCCGCAACCGCGTTCGGATCCACGATCCCGTTTTCCGGGTAAAGCTCCGCGATCAAGTCCAGCACCGACGCGGCCGCCCCGGCAAACTCGTGCCGCGCCAGATCGGAGCGCGTGGGGCCGAAGAAGCAGCCTTGCGCCAGCGTGCGCGGCATGTGGCAATCCTGACACGTCTCGACGACGGTCACGCCGTCACCGCCGAACCGGCCGCCCATGTCCACGCCGCCGCTGGCGAACGCGCTCAGCTTCCACTCAGTGTAGGTACGTTCGAGCGGAAACTGCGCGTGCAGGTCTTCATCCGGCGTGCGTTGGTTCAGGGCGTTGTAGCGGTACGCACCGTCCGGCTGTCGCGAAATGGCCACGTTTCCGACGTCGTGGCACGTCCCGCAGAACTCGCCGCTCTGGTGAAACGGCGAGTACAGGAACGGATGCGGCGCGGCCGGGTCGGAGTATGGGCCGCGCCGCCTGCCCTGGGGATCCAGCACGAACATTGCGTTGCCGTAGTGCCCTGGAACCTCGTCCATGGCGGCCAGGATGCTCTCGTCTACGGCCGGGCTGAGGCCGGGCTTGTAAATCGGATCGACCATTGAATGGCAGAAGTGGCAGCTCACGCCCTCACGGTCCGATTCGTCCAGCGCCGCGCCGCTGGGGTCGGCCGCATGGCCGGTGACGAACGACATCGGCACGTGGCAGCGCATGCAGAAATACCCCACATGGGCTGCGTCCTGGTTCGCAGTCGTCATCTGGGCGAAAAACAGCGGGTCCCGCCCCGCCAGCCCCATCAAGCTGCCCTGCCACGTCGCGTGCGGCTCGTTCTCGAAGTCGAAGTACCCATGGCACAGCGAGCAGTTGGCGGACGGCTCGATCACGTCGGTACCGACATCGAGCATCTGCGTGCCCGAGAGGTGAAAATCCTCCATCGTGGTGTCGACCGTCGCGCCGATGCCCGCGACGACCGCAGTCGTCACGCTCGCCAGCGCGAGCACCCGAATCCCGAACCGAAAACAGCCGTTGCCCTGTGCCATGGATTGACTCCTCCCACACGCCGTAAGTCCCTTGATGTGCCTGCGCCACCCCCGACCCCCTGTGCCATGCCGCCCGAAGGACGCGCGCGTTCATGCGCCCTTGGGCGGCCGCGGCTGTCGCGACCCGGAGCGCGGTTCAGCGCCATCACCAAACCCACGGCCGCTGCGGTGTCACGCTGAGGCGAACACGCGCGGATCCGAACGCCGCGCGGAACGCGTGCGCCTACTTGCGCGAACTCGAGCCGGGCGGATATATAGATAACATCATCTATATATCTGTCATGGTACCCCTAGCCGCCACATGGTTGCAATAGCGCGACCTCGACAATTCCGTGGCCTTTGGGCGCGGGAATGCTGCGCTCCCCTGCTTCGCCGCTCGCCCGGAGCGTCGCGTAGCTGTCGAGCCGTACCGGGCGTGCCCCTGCCCCTCGGGCCGCGTACCCGACAGCTCCGAAATCGTCTTGTGGCGCGTCCGTGAGGCGGTATCTTACTCGGCATCGACGCGCTGGCGGCCCGCACGCCGCGCGAGCGCGTTTCACTTCTGGCGAGTCGTCGTTGGGGGAGACGGACGTGAATCGACTCGGCGCAATATGGATCGCCGCCGCGCTGACCGCCCCGCTTTCCGCCGCACCGACCGACCTGAGCGTCCGGCTGGTGAACCCGAAGAGCATCGGCTTCAAGCACGCGGTGTACGACACGGCCACGGGAGAGCTTGAGCCTGCGGGAATCCGGCGCGGGTCCACGCGCATCGGCGAGAAGTTCTGGGCGTGCCTTGAAACGACAGGGTACTTCGCCGGCGCGGGCAATTGCCTTCTCGGGGACTACGCGGACGAATTGCTCATGGACTGGATGGACATCCCGGCCGGCTCGCAGGTCGGCGGGATTCGCGTCGCTTACGCGACCGACGCATCACCCGACCCGAACGCGGTGCGCATGACGATTCTCTTCCAGAACAACGCCGCGGGCTACGGCGACAATACCGGACCGTTCGTGGCCGGGTTCCGGCTCGACCTTCCCGGTCGCCCGCCCAACTTCCCGTACCCGTTCGTCGGCTGGATCATCACGATCGACCTCGAGGCGGGCGGTCTGTCCTTCACTTATGGCGACGCGGACATCGACGGCGACGGGCTGGCCGACACCGGATACTACTATGGTTTCCTGGGGCCGAAAGGGTACGGCGACGGCACGGCCGGCGGTCCCTTGATTTGTGAACCCAATGACCCGCTCCTCGCGACCGGCGCCGAAAACGCGGTGGATTTCTATACGCGGGATCCAAACCACCCGTGCGAAGATCCCAATGCGCCCTTCGTCTATGACTGGAGTTACGAGAGCCAAATCTTCTTCATGCAGTGGGCGCTGGCGCTGTATCACCCCGCCCCCGGCTGCCCGAGCACCGGCTGTGAGAACGGCGACCTCGACGGCGACTGCGTTGTGGGACTGGCCGACCTGTCCGACCTGCTGGAGAACTTCGGCTGCGCGCTCGCGGACGCGTGCTACGACGCCGACGCCGACATCGACGGCGACGGCATGATAGGGTTGAGCGACCTGTCGGCGCTGCTCGGGGAATTCGGCGCCGATTGCACGCAGGCCGGGCCGCCGAGCGGGGCATGCTGCTTCGCGGACGGAAACTGCTCCACGATCCCACGGTACCTGTGCGATCAATTCCCGAACGCCGTGTTTCAGGGCGCCGGGACGTCCTGCGACACCGATCCCTGCGCGACGCCCGGCGCGTGTTGCTTCGACGACGGTAGCTGCACCGAGCTTTCGCGAAGCGAGTGCGAGTTCGCCCTCGGCGGAAGCTGGCTGGGCGCCGGCACGCCGTGCACGCCCAACCCGTGCCCGCAGCCGGGGGCGTGCTGCCTCGCCGACGGCTCATGCCAGGTCGTTTCGCAACATGAATGCGATATCGTCCTCGGCGGAGAGTACCGGGGCAATGGAACCGCCTGCGAACCGAACCCCTGCCCGCCACCCGGCGCTTGCTGCTTTCCTGACGGGACATGCACGCAGCTAGGGCAGTGGGTGTGTGAAGTGGTGCGCGGCGGCGTGTTCCAGGGCGAGGGCACAACCTGCGACCCGAATCCCTGTCCGTCGCCTTGAACAGGGACCGTGACGCGGCGCGCTCAGCACAGCGCCAGGTACGCCGCGACGAAATACAGCGCGACGCGGGCGCGCTGCGGCGTCCACCGGAACAGTCCGGCAAGCATTTTTCCGCCTCCTACGGCGATGGCGGGCGAGCGCTCGACGACGCCGGCAACGGCAAGGCTTGCCGCAGTGGCGATGAACACCGCCCCAATCGACTTTAGGGGGAGCGCGGGTTCCGATTCAACGTCGGCTTAGGCCGGCACGTGACGGCGCGGCCGCCCCATAACCCGGACGGTGACAGTAATTCGCGGCTTGATTCTGGGGACGGCAGACCTTGGGTTCGCCACGCAAAGCAGAGCGTTGCGCTCACCGTCTTTCAGGACGAATTTGTGAGACAGGACGCTGGAGATGCTTCGGGCGCCTGCGGCGGCCCGCAGCATGACGACTACGGGAGGCATGCGCACACAACCGCGGAGCGCCCTCGCCGTGCAACGGTTACGGCGCGACGCGACGGCTATCGCGCCGGGCGGCCGAATTCCTGGACCCAGTAGACGCCGTACGTGCCGCCCGTGATCACCCCCACGCCCAGCTCGGTGAAGCCCTCGTTCAGAATATTGGCACGGTGCCCGGGACTGTTCATCCACTCGGCCACGGCTTGTTCCGGGGTTGGCTGTCCGGCGGCGAGGTTTTCCCCCAGCAGGCGGTAGTCGTAGCCGTACTGCTCGGCGCGGTCCGCGAGCGTCGAACCTGTCACCGGGTTTTCGTGATCGAAGAAGTCATAGTACGCCAGTTCGCAGGCGAAACCCTCGGCCTGGCGCTCCAGCGTCTCGCTGCGCACCAGCGCGGGCAGCCCGGCGGCCGCGCGCTCCTGGTTAACGAGCCTCAGCATGTCGGCCTGCCATCGTTCCGCCGCCGCAGGCCGGACGCAAACATCGTCCGCCGCGCCGACCTGCGTCGCGTCGCCGGCGGTCGAGCCAAGCCCGGACGAGTTTCCGCCCAGGCCGGTGCCCCCGGTGGCCACCCCCGGATCGGAAAACACGCAGCCGACGCACAGCAGCAGCCCCAGCAGCGGCATAACGCGAGGCGCGACGGGACCAGGCATGAG
Source organism: Phycisphaerae bacterium (assembly GCA_039961675.1). GTDB lineage: Bacteria > Planctomycetota > Phycisphaerae > UBA1845 > Fen-1342 > JABRWC01. Next base: position 10,944 of record JABRWC010000087.1, on the reverse strand, counting down.
CGACTCCGGACGCGCGCAGCGACAACCCGCGCCCGCGCGTCGCAACGCCTTCATTCTACGATGCACCGGCAACCCCTTGATGCGACTTTCACGCCGTCCCATACTTAGGCTGTGCAGAGCGATCGACTTACCGTTCCTTGCGGAGTGAATCCATGCGCCCACGCTCGCCGTTCGGCCTGACGGGCATCGTCGCAACGGCCGCCTGCGGAGTCGCCCTCATCGGTTGGGGGTGCACCGGCGGCCTGGTCGGCGGCGGCTTCGCGCAGAGCCCGCGTCCGTTTATCACGCTTGACCGCACGCGCGGGATCGTCCCGCTCACGGTGCAGTTCAACTCCGACCGCAGCTCCGACGACCGGCTGATCGTCTCCCGCATGTGGGATTTCGGCGACGGCGGCGTCAGCTCCGAGATCGCTCCGCGGCATGTGTACGAATCCACCGGCGAGTTCACCGTCACGCTCACCGTCACCGACAACGACGGCCTTTCCGCCTCCGCCACCGAGACCATCGTCGTCACCGAGGCGCCGGTGGCTGTCATCCGCGTGGACCGCACCACGGCCGAAAACGCGCCCGCGGTGTTCAATTTCGACGCCTCGGCCTCGTTCGACCCGGACGGCGAGGTCGTCGAGTACGACTGGGACTTCGCCGACGGCTCGCGCGAAAGCGAACCTGCGCTTGCCCACCGTTTTTCCGAACCGGGAACGTACCTGGTTCACCTCACGGTCACCGACGACACCGGCGTCACGGGCGAAGCGCGGCAGCTGATCGCGGTCGGCATCCCCAAGCCGGCGATCGAAATCCTCATGCCCGATCAGTCCGTCAAGGAGCTGGTCCTTTCGCAGGAGTCCCCGCTCTGGATTCGCGTCTCGTATGCCTCGGACCCGTCGGCGGCGCGCTTCATCCGGGCCGGCCTGGACGGCGACCTCGACATCTGCGACGCCCAGGGATTCGTTTTCGACGCGGCCAGCGGGGCTGAGATTCGACGCACGTTGGGCCACCAGGACCGCGTCCGCGCCGCGCTGTTCCTTCCCGGCACCGAAGATCTGCTGACGGCCGGCGAAGACGGAATCGTGCTGCGCACCGAGGTTCCCACCGGCGACCTGCTCCAGCAATACCTGGACACCGAGCCGCTCACCTCGCTGGCGCTGGCGCCCAACCTGGCGTCGCTCGTGTACGGCACCGTCGACGGACGGGTCGTGCTGCGCAGCACCTCCACCGGCGTGGTTCAGCGAACCTTCGTCGGGCACACCGCCGCCGTCAACGATGTCACCTTCTCCGCCAACGGAGCCCAGATTCTCAGCGGCTCTGCCGACGGCCACGCGCTGGTCTGGGACGTGGCCACCGGCGCGATCCTGCGCGACCTGGCGCACGGCGCCGGCGTGAACGCGGTCGCGTACTCGCCCGTCGATCCGACCTTTGTCGCCACCGGCGGCGACGACAACCTCATCCGCTTGTGGAGCATCGAGGGCGACGTTCAGATCGGCGTGCTCGCGGGTCACACGGGGACTGTGAACGACGTGTTGTTCACGGCCGACGGCGCCGGTCTGCTCAGCGCCAGCGCGGACGACACGATCCGGCTTTGGAACCCGTTCACCGGCACCACGACGCGCACGTACCTGGGCCACACCGACGACGTTCTGGCCATCGCCCTGTCCAACAGCGGCACGCGCCTGGCCAGCGGCTCGGCCGACTTCACCGTCCGCTTGTGGGATTTCGCCAGCGGCGCCGAAGTCCTCAAGCTCCAGCCATGCGTCTCGCGCATCGAGTCCGTCGCCTTTTCCGCTGATGATTCGCAGGTGGCCGCCGGCGTGGGCGCTCGCACCGCGATCCCGCTGGACACCGATCCGTCCAACGGCAACGACCTGAACTTGACGTACCCCGCGCCGCTCCAGCTCGACACGCTCACCCTGCGGACCGACATCCGCAACGAGTTCTTCCTCTGGGCCGAGATCGACACCGACGCGTCCGATCCGGTGCGCGACTACGCCGACGCACACATCGTCATCGTCGAACCGTTCGACGCCGCACCGAACTTCGCCGACCTGCCCGCGCCGGTCAGCGAGACCGACTCGTACAGCCTGATCGTGCCGCCGACCGAGCCGCGCCAGGTGGTCAACCTGGGCGCGATGCAGGCCGGTGATCGCGTGCGGCTCCAGTTCGTGACGAACCCCGGCTACACGGCGACGTTTGCGGAACTGGACGACTACAGCATCATGCTGCTCGACAACGACGGCGAGATCGTGGCGTGGTACACGCAGCGGGCCGACGTCCCGGTCAGCTCCGACAACGAGAGCATCGCCGCTGGGTTGGGGCCAACCTCGCGAATCGTCATCGGCGAGGACACTCCCAACCTGATCTGCGTGATCGATGGCGGCGTCAGCCTGGCGGTCACGATTACGCGCCAGTACGCGCCCGGGCCGGTCCCCGTCCAGCAGCGCGTGCTCCTGAACTTCGACGGGATCAGCTCGGTCGCCGCCGGCTCGCACCCCGTCGTAGCCATACCGGCATTCGAGGACAGCCCGTTCATCGGCAGTGGCGCTGGCCAGTTGAACTGGGACGCCACCGACATCGCCGAGTTCAAGGAGGCCGTCCGCACTCGGCTTGAGGAGATCTACGGTGCGTACGACGTGCAATTCTTCACCACGGACGACGCCACGCCGCCGCAGTACCCGCACATCAACGTGTACATTGGCGGCACGTCCACGCTCGGTTTCCTCGGCGCGGCAGACGGACCCGATCCGCGTAACTCCGTACTGAGCGGAAACGCCATCGTGTTCGCCGGGACGGTCCTCGAAGCCGGGGACACGTTCGATCCGCCGTCAGCGGGCCCGCCCTCGCCGGAGACCTTCGGCCAATATTGCGGCACGGTCGCGGGCTATGGCGTCGGGCTGCTGATGGGGCTGCGGCCGACGGAAGCGAACAACGGCGCCACGAGCTTGGCCGACATCATGCGCGCCGATGGGTTTGAGGTCGGCGGAAGAGTCACGCGGACCGTGCAGGTCTCGCCTGCGTCCTCCACGGAGCAGGTGCTTGGTCTGCCCGCGGTCGGGACGCAGGACGCGCTCGAATACCTCCAGCAGGTGGTCGGGCCGTAACGGCGTATCGCAACCCGTTCGGGAGCGAGCGGGATTCGAACGGCGGCGGCGGCGCTTGTTCGCGCTCCCTGGCGCGCACAATCCCCATACTGGAACGTGACGCCTCGCCGGGCCTGCGGGCTGAGAAGTTGGCCGGTCCGGCCCGATGCCGCGCAATCGAACCGGCTTTTCCCCGGGCTCATGGCCTCCCCGACAGCCCGCGTCGCCGCCCGGTTTCGACCATCTCCCAACGCCGACGCCCGAGAGCGCGCACAGCGGAGCGCGTGACCCGATTCAGAAACCGGTTCCGCGGGAACGAAGGCGATCGAGGCCGAGGCCGAATTCGGATTCTTTTCATCCGTTTTAGTGCACAGGCCGCGGCTCGCGCGGCTCGGACACGTCAAGCCAACGACCGATCGTGGGCGCACGGTGCGCCGATTCTGCGCGTTTCCCAACGGCGTGCGCGAATGCGTGCGCACGTTCGTTGCGATTTCAGCGCCGACCGGTAAAATAGAGTCGCGCTTCCAGACCGCCGACCATCAGAACGCGTACCCTCGGGCCCGAATCATGGACGATTGCATAGGGGGTCCAATGCGGAAAGTCACAATCGAGGATATTTCGCAGCGCACCGGCCTCTCTCGTGGCACTGTCTCGCGCGCGCTGAACGACCGTCCCGACATCAGCCAGAAGACCAAGCACCGCGTGCTTGAGGCCTGCCGCGAGCTGAACTACGTCCCCAACCATGCTGCCCGCTCGCTAGCCACCGGCCGAAACTACGCCGTCGCCGTTCTGCTCGACGACCTGACGTCGGTGTTCGCGGCGTCGTACCTGCGCGGCGTCATTCGGGCGGCCGAGGAAGCCGCGTACGCCGTTCAGGCGCTGGAGATCGGCTCGGGCGGCGAGACGACGCGCGACCGCATCCGCGCGCTGTCCGCGGTCCGCATTGACAGCCTGTTGATCGGCTGCCCGATTGCGCGCGAGATCGCGCCGCTGCTGTTGGACGTGATCCGCAATCGCGTCACGGCTTCCTGCTTTCCCGTCGAGGGGCTGGCAGGCGACGTGTTCACCCCGGATTTCGTCGAGGCCGGACGCGTGGTCGGCCGCGTGCTGCTTTCCAGCGGCGCATCCAACTTGCTTTACGTGCATCGACCCGATACGCCCGGCGCTCCGGAGCGACTGACGGGTTTTCAGGACGTCTTCCGATCGCAGAATCTCGACCCGGAAGGGTGCATCGTGCGGCTCGACGGCGGCGGCGTCGCCGCTGTCGGCGAGCGGCTTGCGGCCGCGTCCGCGATCGGCTGCTCGGACGATTTCGTCGCGATCGAGGTCATGTTCGAGTGCCATCGCCGCGGGCGACTGCCCGGCCGGGACGTGACGGTCATCGGACAGGGCAATGAGCGCGTGGGCGCACGCATCTCACCGTCGTTGACATCACTCGACTTCGCCGGCGAGGAGATCGGGCGGCGCTCTTTCGAGACCGCGCACCAGCGCATCATGCAGCAGCGCCAGGACGCTCCGCAGCACGCGCGCATCGCACCGACGCTGATCCGCCGTGCGTCGAGCGGCGGTTATTGAGCCGGTGCTCCAGCGGCCCGGCGCGCCGCTGGAATCGCGGACCGCGCGCCGGGTCGAGGCATCTGGAAAGTGGCTGCTTGACGCTGCCGCTCGTCCCTGTGTACATTCGGGACAGTCTCGGAGAGCCGTGCCCTTCGCGGCGCGGGCGGCAGCCCGCACCCCGCGGTAGAAGCTGCACCCGCCCCCGACGTGCGGCAAGCGGGCCTGGCCAGTTCCGAGATACGCGTGAACACGAAATGTCTGGTCGCCAAGTCTGTTGCTGTCCACTGCGGCTCCCCGAAACGAGGAGACTGAGGGATGCAGGTCACGGTGTCCGGCCGGCACATGGGGGTAAACGACTCGCTGCGAGACTATTGTGAAAAGAAAGCGGAGCGCCTGGTCCGGTTTTACGACCGCATTCAATCGATCGAAGTCGTCCTGGACGGACGAAACGGAAAGCACAGCGCCGAGATGATCGTTCACTCGGAAGGAACCTCGCCCTTCGTGGCCCACGAACTGCACGACGACGTGTTTGCCGCCGTCGACCTACTGCTGGACAAGGTCGAGGAGCAGATTCGGCGGCACAAGGAAAAGCTCCGCAACCGCAAGCACCCGCCGAAACCGGCTGAACCCTGAGCGCGGCCGGTCCGGATCGCACCGGGCCTCGCCGGAGGCGCGCATGAAGCTGCTCGACCTGATTCACCCGAAGTGCATCATCGCCGAACTGCAATCGACGGACCGGAACGGCGTGATCCGGGAATTGGTCGGGGTCCTGGCAACGGCGGAGCTGATCGACACGGAGTCGTGCGGGTCGATCGCCAAGGCGATCATCACGCGGGAGACGCGCGGCACGACCGGCTTCGGCAAGGGTGTGGCCGCTCCCCATGGCAAGGTCGACGGGCTGTCGAGGGTGATGGCAGCGATCGGGCGAAGCTCGCGGGGCATCGACTTCAGCTCGCTGGACGGCGAACCGGTCTTCGGCGTGCTGCTGCTGCTCAGCCCGACGGAGCGAACGGAGGAACATCTGCGCGCCATGGACCTCATCTGGCGTCTGCTCCAGCAGGAGCGATTTCGGAGGTTCTTGCGTCAGTCCACCGACGCCGCGAAGATTTATGATCTGCTGAAGGAGGCTGACGAAAAGCTGCTGGTCAGCTAGGTTCGAAGTGCGGCCGGATGCGTGCCGTGCGGACCCTTGATCGGAATCGCGCGTGGTGGTCGAGAAAGAAACGCTTATTCGCAACAAGGAAGGTCTTCACTTTCGACCCATCATGCAGTTCGTGGATCTGGCGTCCAAGTACAGTGCGCAGGTGACGGTCCATTGCCAGGACCGCCGCGCCGACGGCCGCAGCCCAATGGAACTGCTGATGCTTGTCGCGACACAGGGATCCAAGATCCGAGTCGTCGCCGAAGGGGCCGATGCCGAGCCCGCGGCGCAGTCGCTCGTGGCGCTGATCGACTCGGGCTTCAACGAAATGTGAACCGGCGCGAGGAGCGCGGCCGCAGGAGCCGCCGGGGTCCCGGGACGGGGCGCGGGCTTCGCGGTCACAACGGATGATACTCAAACAGGGAATCAAGGCCTCGCCGGGAGTGGCGATCGGGCCGGCATTGGTGCTCGACACCGAAGAGTACCGTATTCCGCGCCGCCTGATCGACGCCACGCAGGTCGCCGCGCAACTCAAGACGCTGGACGGCGCCCTCGAGGCGTCGCGCCAGGAAGTCGCCGAAGTGCGACTGGCCGCCAGCCGCAAGCTTGGCTCCGAGACGGCCAAGATTTTCGCTTTCCATGAGGCGCTCATCGCCGACCCGGCCCTGCGCCGCGCCGTCGCAGACCTGATCGAAGAGCAGCAGTTCACCGCCGCCTACGCCTTCGGACAGGAAATGAACCGACGGCAGCGCGAGTTCCGAAACGTCAACGATCCCTACCTCAAGGAGCGCGTGCGCGACCTGTACGACATCGAGAAGCGTGTGCTGCGGCACATCCTCGGCCGCACCCGCGAGGACATCACGCGCCTCACCGAGCCCGTGGTGATCGTCGCCCACGACCTGACGCCCTCGCAGGCGGTCTCGCTGGATCGCAAGCACATCCTCGGTTTTGCCGTCACGGTCGGCGGATCGACCTCGCACACCGCCATCATCGCCCGCATGCTCGGAATCCCCGCGGTCGTCGGCGTGCCGGACGTGGCGGTGCACATTTCGGGAGGCGACCTGGTCGTCATCGACGGCACGCACGGCATCGTCGTCGGCAATCCGGACGAAGAGACGATCGCCAAGTATCGTCGGCTGGAGACTGACTATCGCGCGTTCGAGCAGAAGCTCAGCGAGCTGCGCGACCTGCCCTCGGTCACCAAGGATGGGACCGAGATCACCCTGCTGGCGAACATCGAGCTGGCGCAGGAGGCGCGGGCCGCGATGGAATCCGGGGCGCAGGGCATCGGCCTGTACCGGACGGAGTTCCTCTTCCTCGCGAACACGCGCATGCCAACCGAGGAGCAGCAGTTCGAGGTGTTCCGGGGCGCCGTGCGGCACGCGGCGGGCAAGCCGATCACGATCCGCACCATGGACCTCGGCGCGGACAAGATGGCTGACTATTTCGGCGCCGCGCACGACCACAACCCCGTGCTCGGGCTGCGCTCGCTGCGATACTGCCTCCAGCACCTGGACCTGTTCAAGACGCACCTGCGCGCCATTCTGCGGGCCAGCGTGTACGGCGACACGCGCATCATGTTCCCGATGATCACCACAGTGATGGAGCTGCGCCAGGCGCGGGCCACGCTCCAGGACGTGATGGAGGACCTCGAGGAGGACGGGATCCCGTTCCGCGCCGACATCCCGATCGGCATCATGATCGAAACGCCCGCCGCGGCAATGCTGGCGGGGTCGCTTGTAAGGGAACTGTCCTTTGTGAGCATCGGGACCAACGACCTCACGCAATACACGCTCGCCGTGGACCGGGCCAACGAGCGCGTCGCGCACCTGTACTGCCCGCACAACCCCGCCGTGCTCCGCCTGATCCGCGACACGGTGAAGGCAGCGCTCGATGCCGGCGTGGACGTCAGCCTGTGCGGCGAGATGGCCGGCGCGCCGATTTACTGCGAGCTGCTGCTGGGCCTGGGCCTGCGCGTGCTGTCCATGGCCCCGAAGGACATCCCAGAGATCAAGAAGGTCGTCCGCTCCACCAGCATCCGCCGCTGCCAGTCCATTGCGCGCAAGGTGCTCAAGTTCGACGCGGACCGGCAGGTGCTCAACTACCTGCGCGACGAGACGCGCCGCATCATCCCGGAGGCCCTGTGACCGCCGCCGCCGTCATTCCGCACCCCATGCCGCCGCCGCCAGCCGCGGACCCCGGCGTGCGGGCCGCCGTGCTGTATTCGCTCGGCGGCGACCTGCGCTTCCTGTCGCATCGCGACGAGCTGCGGATGCTGGCGCGCGCCATGACCCGCGCCGCGTGGCCGCTGCGTTACTCCAAGGGCTACAACCCGCAGCCCCGGATCGCGCTGCCGCTGCCGCGCAGCGTCGGCATGGCCTCGGATTGCCAGTGGGCGCTCGCCGACCTCGACCCGCCCGCCGATTCCGGGAGCCTGGCGTCCGCACTGGCCCGCCAGTTGCCCGCCGGGATCGAGCCGTCGCGCGTCGCCTGCCCGGTCTCGCGCCATACGCCGCACGCGGTACTGGTGGAGTACCGGGTTCGGCTGCATCCAGAGCATATCGAGGCCGTCCGGGTCGGAATTACGCCCCTGCTCGGCGCGCGACAGCGCGTCATCGAACGCGTCTCACGGCGCAGACCGGATGGAATCCCGGTCGATCTGCGCCGCTTCCTGGAGGGAGCGTGGCTGGAGGACGATGTGCTCGGACTCCGACTGCGAATCGAAAAACAGTGCACGGTGAAACCTACGGAAATCATCGCCGAACTCGGCCTGCCGCCCGACGCATATCGACATCGCGTCTGCCGCGTGCAGGTCGTCTGGGACAAGCCGCCGGAAGCGCCACCAGGGCCGCCGGCAACGAAGGAAGGAACGTCGTTTGGCCATCAAGAAAGCAGCACGTAAAAGAACGAAATCGACCCGCACCAGAGACGGGGGCGCCGAAACTCCCCCCACGGAGACCCTGTTCAGCGCAGCCGGAGTCGGCGCAGACAGCGCGCCGATCTCGCCCGACAAGCCCGCCCCCCAGCGAAAGCGCGGCGGAAGATCGGGCCGGCGCCGCAAGCCGGCCGACGAGCAGTCGACAACGACCGCCGAAGCTCCGGCAGAAAGCACGCCGCCGCAACCCATTGCGCCCTCGGAACCGGTCGTGAAACAGGCGGCGGCGGAGATCGAGCGCAGCGCGAATGGAATCGTGATCCGTTTTCCCGCGGCGGCGCCGCCGCGCCGGCCCCGGCCGGCGGCGGTTCCTCCTGCACCGCAACCGCTCAAGCCGCCGGACGAGCCGGTACCTTCCGCACCGATGTCCGCACCGCCGTCCGTGTCTGAAGCACCGGCCGAGCGAGCGCCGGCGCCGGGGCCCCGCCCGGAACGGGGACCGCGTCCCCCAGCCACCGAGGGCCGCGCCCCGGAAGGCGGCGCCAGAGACCGCTCCGGCGACGACAGGCGGCGGGCTGTGCGGGACGAGCGCGGAATCGCCGAACCGATCGAGCCGCGCTTCGACGTCGACGCGAACGCTGAGCCCTCGTCACGATCCCGGCGCCGGCGGCGGCGGCGCCGCCGCGGCCGCGGCGATGGCACGGGCGCGGCGGAGCGTCCGGCTGCCGGCGCTGCTGCCGAGCCGCTCGACGAGGCCGGCGATGCCGAGACAGGCCCCGAGGCGTTCGAATCGCCCGGGGACATCGACGTTGAGAGCATCCGCGACGAACTCGCGGACGTGGACGTCGGCGCCGATGAGCAGACCGAGACGGAGCCGCTCGCCGAGCTCGAGACACAGGAGCGCGCCGAGGAGTCCCGCGGCCGCCGGCGCCGCCGGCGCGGGCGGCGCATGCGAAGCGACTCCGAGATCGCTGACTTTGCGCTCTCGCCCGGCCCGGACGTGATCATGGATGCGGAGGCGGAGCCTGCGGGGGCGCCCGAGTCGCAGGCGGCGCCGGCCCCGGCCGCCCGTAAAGAGATGATCATCAACGTCGTGCCGCACGAGGAATGTCGGATCTCGATCCTCGAGGACGGCCGGCTTCAGGAGATCTACCTGGAGCGCGCCTCGGCCGAGAACCACGTCGGAAACATCTACAAGGGCGTCGTGACCAATGTTGAGCCCAGCATCCAGGCCGCGTTCGTGGACTTCGGCCTGGGCAAGAACGGATTCCTGCACATTTCCGACCTCCACCCACAGTACTTCCCGAACGGCGAGGGAAACACGGAGGACGTCGGGCGCAAGATGCCCCGCCGCCACCGCCCGCCGATCCAGCGCTGCGTCCGCCGCGGACAGGAGCTGCTGGTCCAGATCACCAAGGAGGGCATCGGCACGAAGGGGCCGACGCTCACCACTTACCTGAGCGTCCCGGGACGCTACCTGGTGATGATGCCTGGTATGCGGCAGCTCGGTGTTTCACGGAAGATCGAAGACGAAGAAGTCCGGCGGAAGATCCGCGCCGTGCTCAACGAGCTCGACCTGCCCGACGACATCGGCTTCATCGCCCGCACCGCCGCCGAAGGCCGCACGCGCGACGAGCTCCAGAGCGATCTGAACTACCTCACCCGGCTGTGGCGCGCGGTGCAGAACCGCATTCGCTCACTGCGCGCGCCGACCGAGCTCTACCGGGACTCGGATCTCGTGATCCGCACCATTCGCGACGTGTACTCGGCCGATGTCGCGCGGATCGTGGTAGACTCCGCGGAAGTAGCGGAACGGGCGCGCGAATTCCTGGGGCTGTTCAGCCCCGAGGCCGCCAATAGCGTGCAGATCTACGACGGCCCCGAGCCGATCTTCCACAAGTTCCACATCGAGCAGGAGCTGGAGCGGCTGCACTCGCGGCACGTGCCGCTCAAGAGCGGCGGCTCGCTGGTCATCGACCAGACCGAGGCCCTGGTCGCGATCGACGTGAACAGCGGCCGGTTCCGCACCGAGGACGACGCCGAGACGACCGCCTACAAGATCAACCTCGAGGCCGCCGACGAGATCCCGCGGCAGCTTCGTCTGCGCGACCTGGGCGGCGTCGTGGTCTGCGATTTCATCGACATGCGGGCCGAGCGGCACCGCCGCGAGGTGGAGCGCCGGCTGGTGAACAACCTCAAGCAGCACAAGGAGCGGGCCAAGGTGCTGCGGATGAGCGCGTTCGGGATCATCGAGATGACCCGGCAGCGGCAGCGCGCCAGCCTCACGCGAAGCGTGTACC